>DZBA01000387.1 GCA_022729775.1 Anaerolinea thermophila
TGCCGATATTGCCCGCCACGCTAAAGCGCACAAACTTGCGGATGTTGTCATAGATGGTGCGACCTTCTTTTACAGCCGCAACGATGGTCGCAAAGTTATCGTCGAGCAAAACCAAATCCGACGCTTCTTTAGAAACGTCCGTGCCGGTGATGCCCATTGCCACGCCGATATCCGCCTTGCGCAGCGCGGGCGCGTCGTTCACGCCATCGCCGGTCATCGAGACGATGTGACCCTTCTCCTGTAACGCCTGCACAATTTTAAGTTTATGTTCGGGCGCAACGCGCGCAAAAACGCTGACTTCATCCACGATATTTTTCAACTCGTCGAAGGAAAGTTTTTCTATTTCCACGCCGGTGATGGCTTTTGCAGATTGCGAATGTCCGGAGACATTCGAGTCCGTATCCACGATTCCCAACTGCCGCGCAATTTCGAGCGCGGTCAGCGGATGATCCCCGGTAATCATCACGGGGCGGATGCCAGCCGCGCGGCAGATTGCCACCGCGTCTTTGACTTCTGCGCGCGGAGGGTCAATCATCCCAAAGAGTCCCACGAGCGTCAGGTTTTGTTCCAGATCGGTTTCGAGCATATTGGGCATGACGTTCATCAAACGGAATGCAATGCCCAGCACGCGCATTCCCTTTTTTGCAAGGCGTTCGTTCGCGGATTCCATTTTTGCGCGCCATTCCGCATCCAACGTCTCAGACTTGCCGTTCACCCAAATATGGCTGGCGACATCCAGCAGACCATCCACGCTGCCTTTGGTGAAGGCAATATAACGATGATTCCCAACTTCGAGACCGGATAAAAATTCCGGGTTGTACTTCCCCAAATGGTGGACGGTGGTCATGCGCTTGCGTTCCGAATCGAAGGGCAGTTCCGCCGCGCGCGGGAAGGAAGAATCGAGCGAGGACTTCCAATATCCCATCTTTGCGGCAGCCACAACCAACGCGCCTTCGGTTGGGTCGCCAAGTGTGTGATGACGATTGTCGCCGGTGTCAATTAATTTTGCGTCATTGCATAACGCGCCGGCAATCGCTGCAAGCGAAAGCGAGGACTGCACCGGCGCGCCCAATCCGCGCGTGGCTGTCAATGATCCGCTGCGCCCGATTTCTTCGCTCAGGTCGAGCGCGTGTTCCGCCACATCCAACACAACGACGGTCATCCTGTTTTCGGTGAGCGTGCCGGTTTTGTCGGAGCAAATCACCGTGACCGAGCCGAGCGTTTCCACGGCGGGCAATTTGCGAATCAACGCCTGACGCTGCAACATGCGCTGCGCGCCGAGCGCGAGCGTGATGGTCACAACGGCGGGCAATCCTTCGGGGACGATGGCGACTGCAACGCTGACCGCCGTGAGCAGCATGTGACGTATTTCATCGCCGCGCATTAAGCCGAGGATGAAGATAAGCGCGGCAATGCCGACGCCGATCATAGCGAGAGTCTTGCCCAGCTGGTCGAGCCTGCGCTGGAGCGGCGTATCCTCTTGCTGCACTTGTTGAATCAAATCGGCAATTTTGCCGAGTTCGGTTTTCATGCCGGTGGCAACCACCAGCGCAAGTCCGCGACCTTGTGTAACGATGGTTCCCATATAACCCATATTACGGCGGTCGCCTAACGGCAAACCTTCGCCTGAAAGCGCGGTGGTATGTTTTTCAATAGGCTCGGATTCGCCCGTGAGCGCGGCTTCTTGAATTCTCAGGTTGACCGCTTCGAGTAGGCGCACATCCGCAGGGATGACGTTGCCGGTTTCAATTTGAAGCACATCGCCGGGGACAAGTTCCCGCGCGGAGGTTTCGGTCAACTGTCCATCGCGCAGCACGCGCACATTTGGCACAGACATTTTTTTCAGCGCGGCAATGGCTTTCTCTGCGCGGTATTCCTGAAAAAATCCCAGCAAGGCATACAAGACTACGATGGCGAGAATCGAAATGGTGTTTTTATAATCGCCCAGCAGCCCTGCCATCACAGCCGCCGCGACGAGAATCAACACCATCGTTGCGGTGAGTTGCTCCCAGAGAATTTGCAAGGGAGTCCGTCCGCCGCGTTCGATGAGTTCGTTTGCGCCATATTCACCCAACCGTTTGGAAACTTCGCTTCGCGCGAGCCCGTTCTGTTGGTCTGAATGTAGGTTTGAGATGCTTTCTTGAATGTCGAGTAGGTGCCAATTCATATTTTATTATCCAATTTTTGTTTTGGAGTCCAGAGGTTTTACTTCTGGCTTCCACAGGTAAAACTTGAGTCCATTGTTGCGCGCATAGTGATAGAGGATATACGCGCCAACGCCAAACGCCCCTAATGATAACACCAGAGGGAGGTGTGTTTTGATGTATTCGCTGATCAATTTCCACTCATGTCCCAGCACGTAGCCCGCGCCGATGAGCAGGGTACACCATATATACGCGCCGATGAATGTCGCAATGAAAAATTTGTGGAAAGGGATTCGCGCAATTCCAGCCGGGATGTTGACCAGCGTGCGGATGCCGGGAATGACGCGCCCAATCAACACCAGCCCCGCGCCCCATTTGTGCATTTGCGCTTCGGCTGTGGCAATGTGGGCTGTGTCAATGCGGAAGAATTTTGCAAAACGGTCAACCACCGGACGCCCGCCCAACCGCGCCACCCAATACATGATGGATGCGCCGATTGCGCTCCCCAGCCCGGCGTATACGCCGCCAACCAAAATAAAGCTCGGCGCAATGTCGTGCCGCTCGATCAACATCCAGCCCGCAAAGGCGAGGATGACCTCGCTCGGCGTGATGCCTGTCGCGTTCTCGAGTACCATTAAACCGAATACGCCTGCCCAGCCAAACTGGTCGAAGATGGTTTGTAAAGCGGAGAGAATGGTTATTTCTATTTGATCGAACATGTCACCTCATTTCGGACTCCGCAAGTTCTACTTGCGAGATTAAAGAAGTAGAACTTGCGGCATCCTTCCATTTGAAAAATAAAAAAAGACCAACGTCAAAGATTGACGATGGTCTTGCCTTTCACTGAACAGCCGGGAAAATTTTCCGTATTGACGACTGTGCTACCCAATTGTTGGGCGGCTACTCCCCATCGGAGTGATAAAATTCTACAACGAATATATTAGAAAAACATTATAAAAAATAATCAGGGATTGACCGGTTGTGTCGCAAAGACAAAGTTTGTTGATACAATGTCAAGGTTCAACGTTTTTTTTCTTCGAGGAGTTATC
>DZBA01000065.1 GCA_022729775.1 Anaerolinea thermophila
CTGGAGATGGATGTGGAGACCGCCCACCAGCGCATTCTCGCTCACATGGATTGATGAGTGGATTGATTTCCCCGATTTTGTAGAAATGCTTTTGTTTGGGGTTGCGCAATCCCAAATGTAGTTTTCAGTTAATATCTGATGTTACGCGGTGTCATTTCGAGCGAAGCGAGAAATCTTGCCCTGCGACAAAAGGTTTCTCCTCGCTCTGCTCGTCGAAACGACAACACTGCGTAAGGTGAGTTAATATATTTTGAAGATGAAGAACTTCCGCGATAGGAGGTTCTTCATCTTTTTTGATTCGTCATTCACCTTACGCACTGTCATTTCGAGTGAAACGAGAAATCTTGTTCCGCTGCAAAGGATTTCGGGAGTGGCTAAAAAGATGGGCTAGAAAAAAACTTTTACCACTGAGACTCGGAGACACTGAGATTCTTTGAAGGTTTTCTCCGTGCTTCAGTGTCTCGGTGGTAAAAAAAATATAGGCAAGCCCACACAATTAGACACTCCCAGGATTTCTCCTCGCTCCGCTCGTCGAAACGACACCCGTGTCATTAGTAGCGGAGCGAAACATCTTTATTCCGTCGTGCCGTATAAGCGCTTGTAGATGGAATATATCTCGTAGATATTGCGGATGTAGTTGCGCGTTTCCTCGAAGCGTACCGTCTCCAGAAAAAGATCGGGGTCGTCGCCGGATAGTCTTTTCCATTCCAGCGCGTTACCGGGTCCGCCGTTGTAGGCAGCTAGGGTGACGTACATATTGCCATCATCTAATGCGTTGCGGTTGTTGTTAAGATAGCGCGCGCCAAATGCAACGCTGACATCGGGACGATATAAATCAGTTTCGTCGTAATTGGGGGGCCAGTTCAACTGGGTTGCCATGTCCGCGCCGGTGGAGGGGATGACCTGCATGAGTCCCCGCGCGTTTGCGCTGGATGTGATAAACCCCTCAAAGAGACTTTCTTGCCGCACGACGCTAAACAGAAACAACGGGTCTAATTGATTTGCTGCCGCGTCGCGGGTGATGAGGTCGGAGTAATACAATCCATAACGCACATGGCTGAAGTAAATCGGCGCCATCATGGATTCGGCGTGTTCATCCAACCCGGCAATGGCAAGGGTTTGACGCGCGGAAAAAATAGCGGGATGATATAAGCCCAATTCCAGCAGGTAATTTGTCAGGCGGTAGCTGCCCTCTGCGTTTCGATTTGCTTCCATTTCTTTGCGCAGGGATTCAAATTCGGCGCGGGCTTCTTCATACATGCCAATCTGCCAGAGTTCCGTTCCGCGGATGATGCGCGGTTCATTTGCCAGCGCGCCCAATCCGCTGAGGTCTGTTTCGCCGGGCAGGTTAAAGGTCAGCCGCAGCCATGAGTCCGCGTCTTTGCGTTCGGCTTGGAGGTCTGCCGTGAGGCGAGTCGAGATGGGTGGCGTGAATGGCGCGCGTTCCAGCAGCAAGTCTCTTGCGCGCTCGCTGTAATATCCGCCAGGGTCGCGGTCTTGGGCTTTGCGCCATGCTTCTGTTGCGGCTTGAAGATTGCCAAGTTGCTTTTGTGTTTTACCGACCCATAAGTTTGCGCGCGCCTGATCTGATTTTTGAGTGGAGGCTGCCAGATTGCGGTTGAAGGCTTCCAGCGCGGCGTTGAACTCTCCATTGCGATAGTAGATGACGCCCATCAAAAAAGAAGCGGACGCGGCTTGCTCTGTGCCGTTGTATTCGTTGGCGACTCGCGCCCAGGTTTGCAGGGCTTCTTCATATTTTCCGCCGCGTTCATAGATGCGCGCGGCGCTCATCAAATAATTTGCGGATGTCTCGCTGCTTGGGACGGCGGCGACAAAGTTGAGCAGTGTTTGCGCGGCTTCGTTGTGTGATCCCAATTGATACCATTCGATGAAGGCTTTTTCGCCCCAGGCATCTGCCCAGCGCGGGTGACTTGGATAGTCGTTCAAGTAGGCTGCGAATTCTTTTACGGCGGTGTTGTAATCGCCCCTGTCGCGCAGTGATAGTGCGCGGTAATAATGCGCGGTTCCGTCATCTGTGTTGGCGCTCAGGTAGCGGTCAAATGCGGCGATGGCGACATCGTATTGCCCCGCGAAATAATCCACCAAGCCGCGATCCAGGTCGCTGACTTCGCCGCCCGCTTCGAGCAATGCAAGCAGGCTCAGGTAGGCATGGTATGAGAGCGGATAACTTTCGATGGCGAGGCGGAATTTCCCCTGCGCTTCTTCTTTTTTGTTGAGCGCGAGATATGCCAGCCCTGATTCGTATGCCGCTTGCGCTTTGGTGTAATCGCTTTGCGCGCGCGTAAAGATGCCGTCGTAGATTGCCAGCGCGAGGTCGTAGTTTGCCATTTTGGAATGGGTCGCGGCGACTTTTATATCAATCAGAATATCATCTCCCACTTTATCAGATTGAATGGCGGCGGTGTATGCGGCAAGCGCGGCGGGAAAATCCTGCGCTTCGTACAGCGCGTCACCGCGATATTCCTGCACGTAGGCATCTAAATATCCGGGACGCAGGACAAGATAGGTCTGCCACGAATCCGCTGCGGCGCGATAATTCCCCATCCGGTATTGGGCAAAGCCTTGCAGGTAGTGTGCCTGTCCCATGTGCGCGGAGTCAGGGTAGGTTGTGATTAATGTTTGCAGGGAATTCAATGCTTCTTGGTAGCGCGTCTCTGTGAAGTGAATCCGCGCTTCGCCCCATTTGGCGGCGGCTTGCACCAGCGGGTCGGGTGAATCTTGAAACGCGGTTTGATACAGGGCGAGCGCGGTTTCGTAATCGCCATTGAATAAGGCATGGTCGCCGCTGTACACGCGCGCAATGGGAAGCGGAGTCGGCGTGACGGTGGGCGTGAAGGTCGGTGGGGGTGTGATGGTAACGCTGGGGGTGACTGTCCATCCGGGTGGGATGGTGGGAAGGTTTGGCAGGATGGAACAGGCAGAGAGCGCGAGGACAAGCAAAAGTCCGAGAAGGCGGCGGGTTCTTTTCATTCTATTTTTATAATGGGAAAAGAGAGGGAAGTCAAGCAATGAAAAATTTCCCTGCTTGACATCTTTCTTCATCGCAGGCATACTGATTTTGGAGGCAAATATGAGCGATACAAGAGAAAATTTTGTTACCTTGCGCGAAGTTGCCGCTGTGGATTTGCCCATTTTTTTTGAACATCAATCCGACCCTGAATCTGCTGAAATGGCGGACTTCCCCTCGCGGAGTTGGGAATCATTCGGCGCGCATTGGGAAAAAATCATGAAGGATGAATCCGTCACTTTGCGGACGATTCTTTATGGCGGAGATGTGGCAGGCAACATTGTCAGCTGGGAACAGGAAGGCGAGCGTGAGGTTGGTTATTGGATTGGAAAAGAATTTTGGGGGAGGGGCGTTGCAACGCGCGCGCTGGCGCAGTTTTTGCGTCTTATCCCAACCCGCCCGCTGTACGCGTACGTCGCAAAGCATAATATTGCGTCGCTACGTGTACTGCAAAAATGCGGATTTGCGATACAAACTGAAATCGAGGATGATGGAATGATACAACTGCGCGTGGATAAACGCGCTGAGTAAAACATTGCAAGCCGCTGTATAAAATTACCAAAACACCAGATGTAACCCTTTTACAGAAATGGGAACATTAACCTGTTCGCCAGTAGATAAATTGACGTACCCGACAGCTTGTTCCCCTTGAAACAACAGCCACTGCCCGTCGGACGAGATGGATATCAACTGGGGTGTTCCCTCAAATTGCTGCGTCACTTGCGCGAATTCGCCTTTTGCAACATCGAAGCTCCATAAGCCGTACGATTTTTGGCTGGATGGGACGGAATTTAGCGAGAAATATACTTTCTGGCTGTCGGCAGCCCACAACAAGCCGCCCCATGGATGGGGAGTGCTTGGAGAGTTGGGCAACTCAAGGCGTTTGATGGAACCGTCATTAAGATTGTAGAGACCGAAACGGTCTGCAATCGAACCATCCTGCCCGACCAATGTGGTCGTGAAGGCGACATATTGCAAGTTGGGCGAAACAGCGGCGTGTCCGTATCCGTATTCTTTCTGCTCCGCGTCCAATATCGAGAATTCCTGCGCGGTCTTTCCGCTGTCCGTGGAAATTGTCAAAAAGCGGTCAAAGGCGGGGTCGCAGCCTACTGGCACCCCATAGACGTTCTTTTGGTCGGCGGTCATTCCTAAAACGTTGGTGTATCCATGCTCCGTCATGGGAATAGCCTGCGCCTGATCTTCCTTGACCCGATATAGCCCCATGATGATTTGGTTTTCCGATGCTCCGCACGGCGCTGTGATGGCAACCTCATAGAGCAGCACGTTGGGGTCGGACATTTGCTTCAACATGCCGTATAACGGCTGCGCGTCGAACGTCACGGCGGTTTTTATCGCTTTTTGGCTTGCTAGATCAATGCGATATAAACCCGTCGCGCTCAATACGAATGGGCTGTCCGCGCTTTTGACCGCGCCGTAGATTTCGCCAATGGATGTCAAATCCGCGAGCATCTTAGGTGTGTTATTGACTTGTTGATAGAGTTTCCCATCCGCGACAAAAAATATAGGCGGCGTGGATGTCGTTTGTGTAACGCTTGCGTTTTGACATGCTTGTAAAAAAATCAGGCAAACCAACAAAACGGATGTGATAATGGCTGTTTTCTGTCTCATGGTTGATCCTTTAGGTTAACTGCGCGCGCAGTTGCGATACGGAACGACGTTATGAGTATACGCCCGCCCATTCTAATTTGACAAGTTGTGGAAATCTTGCCTCGTGCTGCCATGCCTGCGAAAAAAAACAAGGGGCGGAACTTTGCCTCTTTCATCGTCGTTTATATATTGGGATGACCGTCTTGCCGCTTGACATCATCCCTTAACAGGTGCATACTATTTTTTGGAGGCAGGTATGAGTGAAAATAAAAATCTTCCGCGCGCGCTGGGAATTCTTTTTGCCATTGTGATTCTCACGCTGGGTGTTTTTCTTGGTGTTCGTTATATCAACGCGCCTTTGTCCATCGAGGCGGAGCCGCTGGGTGTGCATATCGTCGCGCAAAGCCCAATGGATGGGCAGCGCCTGAATCTTTCGGATTCGATTTCGCTGACCTTCGACCGCGACATGGATTCCGCGCTGACGGGTGACTCCTTCGCGCTGTTGGCGGACGGCGAAGAAATCACGGGGCGCGGAGTCTGGTCTGACGCGCGGACATTTGCGTTCACGCCCGACGCGCCGCTTCAACCCGCGACGAGCTACACCGCCCGCTTCACGACTCAGGCGCGCGCGCTGGATGGCGAATCGCCCAAAGAAAATATCGCAATCGAATTTGTCACTATCGAGGCGCTGGCAGTCGCGCAGACCTTCCCCGCGAATGATTCCTTCGATGTGGATTACGGTTCGAGCATTACGGTCATCTTCAATCATCCTGTCGTGCCGCTTTCGATTAAGGAAGACCAGAGCAAACTTCCGCAGCCGTTGAATTTTTCACCTGAGGTCAAAGGCAGCGGCGAGTGGGTCAACTCTTCGATGTATGTCTTCGAGCCAGAAGAAGGCTTGCGCAGCGGGACGATGTATCAGGTCACGATAAGCGCGGGCTTGACCGACACGCTCGGCAACGCGCTCGCGGATTCTTTTCAGTGGGGATTTAGCACGCGCTATCCCATCGTGCAAAATTTTGGGTTGAAAGACGGCGCGCAGAATCCATCCGAAGAAGTGAAGGATGTTCCGCTTGACCAGATTTTCACGGTGGGATTTGAGCAGCCGATGGACGCGCCCAGCGTGGAAGCCGCGACGCGCATCATCAACCGAGAAACAAAACAACCCGCGCAGGTGAAATTCGAGTGGAACGAATCTTCCACCGAGTTGGTCATCACGCCGCTGAAGAATTTCAGCCTTGCGAATTTTTATAATTTAATCATTGACCAAACCGCGCAGGCAAAAGACGGCGGGCAACTTGGGCGCAGTTTGGATATGCCCTTTGCGACGGCGGCTTTTCCTGCGATAACAAGCGTATACCCTGAAGCGGGCGCGGATTTGGCGATTCGCACTTATGGCATTTCGATTACCTTTGCCTCGCAAATGGACGTCGAGAGTCTCAAGGGCAAGGTTCAAATTTCGCCTGCCGTGAATCTTGACAATAATTTTTATTACAACATTTATGACAGGACTTTATACATCAACGAACTCGCGCCCGCGACTCGTTATGTCGTGCGGCTTTTGCCTGGCATGAAAGATGTGTACGGCAACGCCATCAAAGATGAAATGTCCTATTCATTTTATAACGGCGATTATCAACCTTATGCAAATCTGGCAATGCCGTGGACTCCGCTGGTGTACCGCGCGCAGGGGACGCAGGAAGTTTACTTCGACCACCGCAACATCGAGCAGGCGTCTGTTGCCATTTACCCGATTGACATTAAGACCTTTAAGCGTTTAAGCAGCGGCGACCTCGCGCCCGCGAACTTCAATCCGAAGACGAATCCTGTCCGCGAGTGGAATATTACTGCGGGCGAAAGAAACGTCACGCGGCGCGAGCATTTCCTGTTTGATGAGAACGGACAGAAACTTGAGCCAGGTTATTACTTTATCGGCATGAAGGGCGCGCCCTTGTCTAACGGCGGCGGCGCGTATTTTTATCAAGCCTCCCTGTTCACTGTGGCAACGGATAACGTCACCTTCAAGGCGACCTCCACAGAAGGACTCGCGTGGGTGACTGACCTTGAAACAGGCAAACCGCAGGCGAATGTCCCCGTCACGTTTTATGATAATGAGTTGAAAGAAATCGGCAGGACGACCACCGACAAAGACGGGGTTGCCTATGTTCCAAATATCAAATCGGCAAATTATGTGGAGGCAAACGGCGGCGGACGTTTTGGATTCACCGCGTTGTATTGGGGCAGCGAAATCACCGCGGGCAACTTTGGCATTTACGAAAATTATTTTGGCGGCGAGACAAAGACCTTCTCGTATGTTTACACCGACCGACCGATTTATCGTCCCGACCAGGAAGTTTTCTTCAAGGGTATTTTGCGCGAGAATGACGACCTGCGTTACAGCCTGTCGAAGTTGAAACAGGTGTACGTGGTTGTCGGTCAATGGGGCGAGAATATCTTTTCGGAATATGTGCCTGTCAACGAGCAGGGCAGCTTTAGCGGAGCAATCAAACTCGACAAAGATGTTTCGCTCGGCGCGTATGATATTTATGTGTACCCGACCAACGCGCAGGACACGGCTTCGATTGGATATGTTAGTTTCAACGTAGCGGAATATAAAAAGCCCGAGTTTGAAGTCACCGCGTTGGCGGATAAGGATGGAATCCGCGCGGGGGATGTGGTCAACTTTGGATTGGACTCGACATACTACTCAGGCGGCAAGTTAAAGGGCGCGCAGGTCAACTGGTATGTCGAGACGGATAATTTCTATTTCACGCCGTCGGAGAAATATAACCGTTATAGTTTCATGGATTGGGACCGCGAAATTTATTGGTACGCCAGTTATGAACCCGCGCGGGCGATTGTCGCGGAGGGCGAAGGCGTGACCGATGAAAATGGTCATCTGGATATTTCGCAGGCGCTTGACCTCGGCAAGGATAAGGCAAGTAAGAGCGCGACGTTATACGCGAACGTAAGCGACGTCGCGGGGAATCAAGTCAGCGGAAATACGCGCGTGGTCATCCACCAAAGCGATTACTACGCGGGCATTACTTCCGACCGTTATGTTGGCGCGGCAGGCGAGGCGCAGCCGTTTAGCATAGCGGTATTGGATTGGGATTCGAATCCAGTCGCGGGGCAAAAAGTCAGCGTGGAATTTCTCGAGCGCCAGTGGTTCAGCGTGCAAAAGAAGAATGAACAGGGCGTGTTGCAGTGGGAGACATCCGTAAAGGAAACCGTTGTCGAAAAGCAGGAAGTAACAACAGGCGCGGATGGAATCGCGCAGGTCAGTTTCGTCCCGCCGACTGGCGGCGTGTTCAAGGCGCTGGTCACGGTCAGCGACGCGCGCGGCAATACACATCAGGCTTCGACTTATCTCTGGGTGTGGAGCAATCAGGCGATTTCATGGCGGCAGTCGAATGACCGTTCGTTCAACATCATCGCGGATAAAGACATGTACGCGCCTGGTGATACCGCCGAAGTTTTAATTGCCCAGCCTTTCGACCATGACGTGTACGCGCTGGTCACTTACGAACGCGGACATATCTATAAGCAGGAAGTTGTCTTGTTGAAAGGCAGCAGCACGGTTTATAAGCTGCCGATTACCGATGAAATGGCTCCCGTGTCTTACGTCTCTGTGACCGTCATCAGCGGCGCGGAGAAAACAAACATGCCCGATTTCAAAATCGGCATGACGAAAATCAACGTGGACACGAAGCAAAAAACGATTGACGTAAAAATCAACGCGGATAAAAAATCCGCGGGACCTGGCGATGAAGTCACATACACGATTGAAACAAAGGACATCACGGGCAAGCCCGTCTCTGCGGATGTTTCCCTCGCGGTGGTGGATAAAGCCGTGCTTGCGCTTGCGCCGCCAAACTCCGCGCCGATGTTATCGAGTTTCTATTCACAGCAGGCGTTAAGCGTTGTGACCGCGTTGGGAATTGTCGCAAGCGCAGACCAATTCAATGAGGAATATCGCAAGACCTCGCCCGATGGCAGCGGCGGCGGCGGCGGTGGCGGCGGCGATTTAGGCATTATCACCGTGCGTGAAAATTTCAAAGATACAGCCGCGTTCAAAGCGGAAGTGACCACCGACGAAAACGGGCTCGCGCAAGTGAAAGTGACCCTGCCCGAAAACCTGACCACATGGCAGGCGGACGTTCGCGCGGTCACAGCTGACAGCCGCGTGGGCGAAGCGACGCATGAACTCACCAGCGCCAAGCCGCTGTATGTTCAACTGCAAACGCCGCGCTTCTTTGTCGTCGGCGATGAAGTCACGCTTGGCGCGACGGTCTTCAATAATTCGAGCAAGCCGTTGAAGGTCAACGTCACGCTCGACGCGCAAGGCGTGGAATTGAAGTCCGACAAATTGCAGGCGGTGGAAGTCCCCGCGAAACAGCAGGCGTATGTCACATGGGATGTCGTTGTAAACGACGACTCAACGCGCGTGGATTTAACCGCAACCGCAGCCAGCGGAGAATTTACCGACGCAAGCAAACCCGCGCTGGGGACTCTCTCCGAACATGGTCTGCCCGTCTATAACTTCACCGTCCCCGAAACAGTCGGCACATCGGGCATGATAACGTCCGCGAATTCCGTCACCGAAAATATTCAACTGCCCGCGTCAGTGGATTTCACCGACGCGACTCTCTCGGTTGAACTCGCGCCTTCTCTTGCGGCTTCGATGGTTTCGGGCTTGACCTACCTCGAAGATTATCCCTACCTGTGCATGGAGCAAACCGTCTCGCGCTTTTTGCCGAACGTCATCGCCGCGCGCGCATTGAAAGAAGCGGGGATTGAATCACCCGCGCAGGAGAATCTCGACGCGAATGTCAATGCCGCGCTGCAAAGAATTTACGCGAAGCAGTTGTTCGATGGCGGCTGGAATTGGTGGGATGGCAGCGAGAGCGACCCGCAAACATCCGCGTATGTGGTGTATGGATTAATCGAAGCGAAGGAATCAGGTTACGAAGTTTCGCAAACCGTTTTGGATAACGGCATTGCATACTTGAAAAATAATATCATCTTTGCAGTCGGTAAAGCCGACGGGCTGGCGGCGTTGAGCGCAGGCGGAGGTGGCGGAAACGGTCAAATCAACACGCTGTACAACCGCTACGCCTTTATGATGTACGTCCTTGCACGCGCCGATAAACTTGACGCGGGTAAGTCCAACGCGCTCTTTGCAGAACGCCAATATTTGAGTCTGTATGGCGAAGCGTATCTTGCGCAAGCCATGTTCATGCTCGACCCCGAAGACTCGCGCATTGACACGCTCATGTCTGACCTGACTTCCGCGGCGGCGATGTCTTCATCGGGCGTTCACTGGGAGGAAGATTTCAAAGATTATTGGAACTGGAATTCCGACACGCGCACGACCGCGATTGTCCTCAATGCCTTCACGCAAATCGAGCCGACGAGTCCGCTCACCGCGAACGCAGTCCGCTGGTTGATGTCCAACCGCGAGCGCGGACATTGGTACTCCACGCAAGAGACCTCGTGGTCGCTGATTGCGCTGACGAATTGGCTGGTCGCTTCAAAGGAATTCGACACCGATTACAAATACGCGATTGGCTTGAATGGGAACATGCTTGAAAACGGCAAAGCGACAAAAGATGAATTGACGCAAACTGTTGAGTTGCAAGTGCAACTTAAAGACCTGCTGAAAGAATCTAACGCGCTGGTCTTCGCGCGCGGAGATGGAACGGGCAACCTGTACTACTCCGCGTACCTGACTGCGACTTTACCTGTTGAGCAAGTGCAGCCGTTGGACCAAGGGGTGAGTGTCTCGCGTGAATATTTCGCGCTGGATGATTCCAAAACGCCCATCACCGAAATCGCGCGCGGCGAGTTGGTCAAAGTGCGCCTGACTCTCGTCGTCCCCGCTTCTGTGCATTACATCGTCATTGACGACCCGCTGCCCGCAGGCTTGGAGGCGGTCAATCAATCCCTGCTGACCGATACCGCCGTCCCGATGATTTACACCGCGCAGGATTATAAAGAGCGCGGCTGGGGCTGGTGGTTCTTCCGCAACGTGGACATCCACGATGAGAAAGTCTCCATCTCATCGGATTACCTGCCCGCAGGTTCGTACACTTACACATACATTGCGCGCGCCAGTTCCGCTGGCACGTTCAAGGTTATTCCGCCCACCGCGTCTGAGTTCTACTTCCCCGATGTGGCGGGACGCGGAGCAGGCAGCTTGTTTACAGTGAAGTAGTTAACTCAAGTTGCCACTTTGATAATTTTTTTTGGCTCTCCCGTAATTAACAGGAAAGAGCCTCAACACGAAGGTCACAAAGTACACAAAGGGGAATAAAGGAGATAATTTTACGGGTGCTTTCCTTTGTGACCGTCGTGTCCTTTGTGTTAAGAATTTTTTCAAATGGTAGCAACTTGGGTTAGTTATGATTTTTTGAACCATCCCGTCAGTTGCGCGAGAGTGAACATGGTGACTGTGGACAGTAGGGCAGCCCATTCGAGGGTGAATTTTCTGACTGCCAGCATTGCAATTGAGGCGAGCGCCAGACCTGCAAATGCAAGCAGGCTGGCGCGCGCAATGTGGCGGCGTTCGGCGCTGCGCGTGTTATCATCGTGGGGCATAAAAACCAAGCGGCTGCGAAAATCGGTCATGTCCCATGCAAGCAGGGCAAAGATCGCGCTGGCAAGCATCCACCCCGGCGCGAAGCGGAACCATAATCCCAACGCAGACATGCTGACCGCAGCCAGCAATCCGAGCGCGGATGCCCAATCCAAATTTTGCCAGGCGGCAATGATCCACATCACGCCAAGCGCGGCGATCCACATCCCAAGCGTGGTGAAGCCGCGTTCTGCAAATCCCCATGCGAGTGATGCGGCGCTGACAGTGATGCTGAATAAAAGCGCGAGTAAGGTCACGCGCAGATTTTACCATCTCATATTTAGGATGATTGATGAAGAAGGTTTATTTTGTATTTTCCTTGTTGCTGATTTTGTTTTTGCTCTCTGCCTGCGCGGAGTCTTTTTCTGCGTCCCCAACGCCGACCTTTATGCCCACATTGACCAGCGCGCCGACTGTGACCGCGCTCCCGACGATTACGGCAACTTTGCCCCCGCCGACGGTTACGCCCACGCCTCTCCCGCTTTCCGTTGAATACAATCCGCGATTTTTATCCGCGCTGCCCAGCTCTGAAGACATCTGCCTGCCCGATAAAACGACAAACGACATCGGCATCTATATCTACGACTTGAACAAGGGACAGGAATTGGTTTCGGTCAATGCCGATGTGCCGTTCCAATTTGCATCCGCGTTCAAAGGTCCCGCGCTGATGTATTTCCTTACGCAGTGCAAACAATATTGGGATACCGAAAACCCGGCATGGGACGAATATTTTACAAACCTCGAAACCGCGAGAAATATCCCTTATTACACCAGCCCCGAATATAAAGCGCTGCTCGCGGAGCATTTCTCTGACCCGCGCAATTGGGACAATGTGGAGTCGTTTTTTGAATCCAACCGCGTTGAACAGGGCGGCGCAGCCAGCGTTATTGATAAACGATATTTTATTCTCAGCAAAGTATATGCGATGGCGGCGCGTAGTAATAATATTGCGACGGGGGAGGTGTTGCAGTTTGTCTTTGACCGTTGCCAGCCGCCCGCCGAAGCGCAAGTTCCCCCCGCGCCAGCCTGTTACCAGCCCAATGCAATTAGCGCGTTTAATCGCTGGTTCGATAATTTTTCAGGGATGCAATATCAGGAGGATGAAGCGCGGCGCGGACTTTTCAAGTGGGATACGGTCATCGAGAAGGACGCGATGGGCAATCCTTATGAGGCGAAGATGCCGACCTATGGTCTCGAAGATGCGTGCGTGACGCAAACCGCGCGGCTGAACTGTTCCGCTTCCAGCGGCGCAAGCGTGTGGACAGCGCGGGATTTTTTCAAATTCTATGACGCTTTATATCGTTTGAAGGATGAGCGCGCGCGGAACATAGGACTTGGCTTGTTAAGCGTGGATAACCCCGGACCCGCGCGCGGTAACTTGAAGAATCTCGCGCGCCGCATGGGAGCCGTGTCTTTGAGCAAGAACGGTCACGCGCATTTTATTCACGGCTCGATCAACACCGACGCGGGCATTTTTTATTACGAAAATACCGCGTTCATGATTGCCGTGCTTGGATACGACGCGCAGGTTTCGCTCTCGTTGTTATATGGCGAGTACGCCCCGGAAGGCGAGCCTTTGACAGAGGGCAGTCTGCTGCGCGATTTTTTGGTTGAGTATGTGGGGAAGTCGCAGTGAGTTTTTTTTACACGAACAGGGGTTTCGTGTAGGCGCGTTCAAGGGCAGTGCCAGATGACAGCCATCTTTAAGATGGCTGTCATCTTTGCTCCGCAATTTCATATCAAATTTATACTCCATGCATGAAACGTTGACCCTGAAACTTGACGCCTGAAACTTTAGAACCCTTCCGCCACGTACTCGCCCCACACGCCCCGCAGCGTATTACAAATC
>DZBA01000388.1 GCA_022729775.1 Anaerolinea thermophila
TGTGGGAATTTTTTCCGCTTGCTGCTTTAGCCATTCAGGTAACTTGACAGGCGGCTCTTTGAATGTGCGTGGAAATGGCAGCGCGCCTTTTTGCAAGAGCAATTTATTTCCTTCGGGCATTTGGTCATGTTCCAGCACAAAAACGGGAACCCAATTATTCTTTAAGGTTTCAGTCGCGCCTGCCCACGTGCCGCCTGTCTCCGCGTCGGAAGCGACCACGATGGCGTAATCCGCGAGGCAGTAGATGAGTTTGTTGCGACCCATTGCCGCGCCGACGGAGAATCCCGCGTTGGGCGAGTATGGCGTGATGAGACATAAATCGCCGCGCTTTAATTCCTCCTTGCGATGTTTGACCACACGCTCCATGCTGTCCGCTAACACCGCGACGGCTGTGCCGCGCATTTCAAGCGCGGAGTCCATGCTGATCGTGTCCACGCCTTTTGCGCCGCCCGAATATAAAACATGACCCGATATGCCGCAGGCATTACCGACAAAGCGCGCGCATTCCTGCCCCGCTTCATCTAGGTGACGCGAACCGACCACCGCGATTCCAGGTTGACCGAGCAGGGCTTTTTCTCCCGCGTAGAATAACACTGCGGGCGCGGATTCTTTCAGCCGCTGGCGATATTTTTCGGGGTAGTCTGAATCCGCGCGGGTGAGGGGGAAGATTCCCAGCGCGGCGAGACGAGTCAAATGGCGTTGCAAATCATCGGCGCGGGAAAGTAATTCCGTAATGCGTGTTGCGTGTTCCGTTTCCAAATCAAGTTTGGTTTGTAATTCTGATTCAGAAAGGTTAAATAAATCTGCGGGACGAAGAGACACAGAATGAAGTTTCCGCGCAAGCGGATTCCATTCGCGGAGAGTCAACGCTTTGGGCGAGTCGTCGCTCAATGCAAGTTGGGAGCAAAGCAGTAAGAGGGCGAGAGAGTCTTGGGATGGGTTCATGGCGCGTGTTCCGTGTTCTACCTATCTACTTGTTTACCTGTTTACTTGTTTACGAATCTGCATGGATCGTGCGCGTGAGCGTCAAAACATTTACGCGGGAGGCTTTGTGTTTGAACAGAATTTTTGTAATCTCTTCCAGCGTTGCGCCTGAATCGAAAAGGTCGTCAACAAGCAAAATTCTTTTTCCAGTTATATCGCCGTTCAGCGCAAACGCGCCTGCGACGTTATCACGTTTTTGCACAAGGGTTTGCATTTCCTTTTGCGGTTTTGTCTGGCGGATTTTGACAACGGATAACTGCATGGGCTTGTTGAATGTTTGCGACAAGGCTTTGCAAAATTCATGCACGGGGCTGAATTCCCTTTGCGTGGATGAAGGCACAGGCAGGATTACATCGAATTGATTCATTTCGGGGTGGGCGGAAAAAAGTTTGCGAACATAATCCACAAGCGTGGGCAGCACGCTCGCGTCGGATTGATATTTGAGTCTGAATGTCAAGTCACCAACGCCGCTGCGATTCCAATCCGCGCCGCGATAGGCGCTGTGGAAGTCGAGCGCGAAACCGCAAGACCAGTTCCCTTTCAATGGGCGGGGATGGGGGGAGGAAAGATAGGCGGAAATTGGGTCAGGGGTGGAAGGTGGTTCGTGGGGCGTGGGGGAATTTGCCTCCACTCCGCTTTGCTTCGGGATGATGTGTTGCGTGTTACGTGTGGCGGAATGTTTATTTTTACCGCACCTTACCAATGCAGTTTTAGCAGAATCGCGGGTGTAATATGCTTCGTTTTCATCCGCCGCAATTCTTGCAAGTATTTCTGCCGCGCGCGAGTCACCAATTTCGCCTAACGCTTTCACTGCATATTGACGTACTTGCGGCTTTTGTTCATTTTTCAGTAAATCCAGCAACGGTTGGACAGCCTGCGTGTCGCCAATTTTTCCAAGCGCGGAAGCCGATAACCTTCTTGCATTTCCATTTTCATGTTTTAGCGTAGCAATCAAATTAGACACCGATTCCGAGTCTTTTTGCTCACCGCTTTCAACAATATCGTGGATGAAGGTGTTTTTGCTGCTTGAGACTTCCGAAGTTTTAGAAACTTTGGAAGTCTGTCCACTTGCCGCAATCACACACCGAATCATCTCAAATGTAATTTCATCGGGCAGACGGCTTTTGATGGAAGAAAGATAATGAGTCGAATCCGCTTTTTGAATTGCGCTTCTGATTTTTTCTTGAACGTCTTTTGCTACGACTTTATCAACATCCAATTTCTCCGCTTCGATAAGTTTGGCACAGTGACTGTAAATGGTCATCATGGTCAAGTTGCGTTGACGGGCGATTTGTTCGGGCGTCAAACCGTCGTTCAAAAGTTGCTCGGTGTATTCAAGCGTTCCGCCCGCTTGCAGTTGCGCCTTCTTCTTTTCGATTTCGTGCGTGGACAATCCACGCGGCATTTTCAACTCAATCGAAGATTTATTCTTGATGGCGGTTTCACCTTTGGGCGTGAGACTCAACACAGGATATTCCCCGCCGATGACTTTGAAATATCCCAGCGAAGTTAACTGCGCGATCATTTCTTCGATCTCGTTTTGTTTAAGCGCGGCGAGTTTGGCGTAATAAGGACTTTGATCGTAATGGAATTTTTGAATATCCTGTGCTTTCGAGCCTTTGAGAATTTGCGCGAGTTTGGTCTTGCCGACCTGACGAGTCCCCAACCTGCGAATAGTATCCAAGACGATAAGCGCGGCGCGTTCCGCAAGACTCATTTGCGCGACATCCGTATTTCCTTGTTGCGGCGTTTCTTTTTGCGCGAGACAATTATCACAACACACAGGCGCATCGGGACTTGCGTTATCGCCAAAATGTTTTAACACGATTCGACGGCGGCAGAAATTTGTCTCCGCGTAATGGATGATGTGGTCGAGTTGCTCGGTGCGATGGCGCACGTGTTCCTTGCTTCTTGCCGCAGCGAATTGAATCGCGCGCGCGTCCCATTTGCCTTTTTGCAGAGACATCCGCAAGCCGTCGTCGCCGAGATGATTTACCGCGCCGACGCGCTCCAACTCCGCCAGCCCGACTTTGATCTTCACCTGATGTAAATCGGTGCGCCGCGCGATGTCGTCGCTTGTCATCCAAATTTCATCTTCATTCCCCAACGCGCGATAAATCAATTGCAACTCTTCGGGCGAGACCACGCTGCTTTGGATGAAAAATTCCTGCAAGGCGCGGTCTGCTGGATCGTACAGCAATA
>DZBA01000389.1 GCA_022729775.1 Anaerolinea thermophila
CGTCGTGCCGGGATCGTCGGCGGTGGTGTACACCTACGATGACGCGGCGGGACGACTCGAATGGGAATCGCGCGTTGCGGCGGGGCGTGAGGGAAATTCGCGCGAATCAAATCCGCATGATGACAAGCCGCGCGCAGATGGAATCGGCATGAGGGCAATTCAGCGCGGGCGCAAAACTTTATCCTACGAAGAATCCGATCTTGATATTCATCCTTATCATGCCGCGCAGGGAGTAAAAGCCGTCGCCTGTTACCCGTTGATCGTTGCGGGGCAGGTGGTGGGAGTTTTGTACGTTTACCTGCATGAAGAGCGCGAGTTTACGCCGCTCGAACAACTCATGCTCGATAACTTTGTCAATCAGGCGGCGATGGCGATCTATCACGTCCGCCATTTAGCCAGCGTGCGACTCGACCTTGCGCACAAGGAAGACGAACTCAAACGCCTGCGCCGCGCGGGCATGTTGATCTCTTCCCGTTTGCGCTTGGAGGAAACCCTCGAAGCGATTCTTCAACTCGCGCTCGAAGTCACCAACGCGCAATATGGCATCTTCCGCCTGCTTGATAAGAGCGGAAAATATCTCGTCACCAGCGCGGTTCACGGGGTTCACCTTGAACGCCCGCTTGTCGAAAAACTTCCGCTGGATGGAAACAGCATCATGGCGTATGTCGCGCGCAATCGCGAGTCCCTATTGATTCCAGATTTGCAGCAGCCCCCGTGGTCGCAGGTGTATTATCCGCTCGATTCGAATTTGGAAATGCGTTCCGAGTTGACTGTGCCGCTCATCAACGCCAGCGGACGTTTGGAGGGCGTGCTAAATATGGAAAGCCCCAACGTGGGCGGATTTTCCGAGGACGATGAATACAAACTGCAAACGCTTGCGACGTATGCCATCACCGCGATTCAAGAAGCGCGGCTGCTCGACGCGCTGCAAGAAATCGCCCGTCTGTTGATCACCCAGCCCTGCCAAAAAGTGTTGGACCATCTTGCGGGCGTGGCAAACGATTTGCTCAACTCTTCATACGGCGCAATCTGGACATTGACCAATCAAGACGAATTGACCTTGACGGCTTCGCGCGGTGATTTTCATTACGCCGAAAAAATCCCGCTGCGCGAGAGTCTCATCGGTCAAGCCATTTTGCAGCGCAAGACAATCACCGCCAGCGACGTTGAAACGGATCACCCATCGCAGCGTTGGTCGCGCGTTTTGATCACCCCGCTGTTGACAGGCGACGAAACGCTCGGCGCGTTTGGCGCGTTCAGCATGGAGTCAGACAGCGGGCGGCTTGCCGAATCCGAATGGGACGAGAAGATTCTCACCAGCCTCGCGCAGTATGCCGTGCTTGCCATCCAAAACGAATCGCGCCAGCAAGCCTTGCGCGCCTCGCGCGAACAGCATTGGACTGCTGAAACTTTCGCCGCTGTCGGTGATATTTCCGCGAACCTGCTGCATAACATGAACAACAAAGTCGGCACGATTCCCGTGCGCGTTCAAAATATTCAGGATAAATACAGCCGCCTGCTCGAAAGCGACCCGTACCTCACGAAGAACCTCGCGGAGATCGAACGCAGCGCGATGGACGCGATGCAGATCGTTCAGGAAAATCTTTCGCACTTGCGCCCGATTCGCATGGAGCAGGTGATCGTCTCCGAATGCGTCAGCGAAGCGATTCGCGCCGCGCAGTTGCCCGCCGAAATACAAGTGCAAACCGACGCGCTCGATCATCTTCCCAAGGTCATCGCCGGCACAAAAAGCCTGACGCTGGTGTTCAAGAACCTGATCGAAAATGCCGCCGACGCGATGAAAGGCAGGGGCTTGATTTTTATTCGCGGCGTATCCAATACGCGCTTTGTCGAAATCACCGTGCGCGACAGCGGCACAGGCATTCCGCCCGAACTGCATGAAAAAATCTTCGAGCTCGATTTTTCGGCGCGCGGCAGTCACCCCAATAAATTGGGATTCGGCTTATGGTGGGTGAAGACATTAATGACGCGGCTTGGAGGCTCGGTCACTGTGGAAAGCAACGGCAAAGACGGCGCGACTTTCCGCCTGCGCCTGCCCTGCGCGGAGGAGAAACCATGACCCCTGCAATCTATCGCGCGCTTGTCGTCGAGGATGATCCCTCGTGGCAGCAAATTCTCGGTGAAATTCTCGCGGACTCAAATCTCGAAGTGGATATCGCCAGCAGCGTGGATGAGGCTGTCCGCGCGTTGAAGAGTCAGCCGCACCGCGTCGCCATTGTGGATTTATCCCTCTCGCCAAAAGATCACAACAACGTGGACGGGCTGCGCGTTTTGGATGCCGTGCGCAGGCTCGACCCAAATTGCAAGGCGATTCTATTAACTGGATTCGCCACCGTCGAGATCGCCGTCACCGCGTTGACCGATTACGGCGCGTTTACTTTTTTGCGCAAGGAAAGTTTTCACCGCTCGCAGTTCCGCGACACGGTCTCGCGCATTCTTGCCTCTGCGCCGCAGTTGACCTCCGCGCCGGTGGATTCCGCGCCCGCAAAAGATGTGATCGAACGCGCGCTGGTTGTCGAAGATGACGCGGGCTGGCGCAGCATTCTCGAAGAACTTTTAACCGACACGGGATTCAACGTCCGCGCGTGCGCGAGTTTTGGCGACGCGCTCGGCTACCTGCGCCGCGAAAAATTTTCCCTCGCGGTGGTTGATCTTTCCCTCGATGGAGTCGTCAGCCCCGCGCAGAATCAAAACCAGGAGATGGACGGCTACCAGCTGCTGGCAAGCAGTTATGTCAACGGGATTCCGATCATTGTTGTCAGTGGTGTTGCCAACGCGGAAGAGATCGAAAATATCTATTCCCGATATCCCGTCTCTGCGTACATCGAAAAACAGACCTTTGACCGCGCCGCTTTTCGCCACGCTGTAGAGGCATCGCGCGCATCGCACCCGACCCTGAGCAAACTCAGCGCGCTCACCGAACGTGAGCGCGAGGTGTTGGATTTGCTCGCGCAAGGCTTGACCAACAAAGAGATCGCCGAGAAATTATTCATCACCGCCAACACGGTCAAGCGTCACCTGAAAGCGATCTTTGAAAAATTGGACGTACATACGCGCTCCGCAGCGACCGCGCTGGCAACGGGGGGATAGTTTTTTTTAGAATGGACATCTTGCGCGTCTGCGAGAGATAACAAACAGCGGTAAAATAAAACAGACATAAC
>DZBA01000390.1 GCA_022729775.1 Anaerolinea thermophila
CGTATTCGGTTCTTTTTAAGGTTCAATGCCATATTTTGGCGAAACTAAAGATAAGTATTTAACAGGTTGTCAGGGTTTTCATCGTCTTCTTCGTGCCGCTGCGCAGGCGATTGATTGGGCAGTAATTTTCTTCCCCAAAAAACCATGAAGAGAATTCCTGCCAACGCAAGCGGAATGCCCATTGGCGCAAAATCTGTTAAGGTAAACCCCGGAAGATTGGCGTCGCGCAATAACCCGCTGACGATGATATTCGTAGTGGTCAACAGCGTTGCCATGCCGCCAAGAATTGTCCCAAATGCAAGCGGCATTAACAGTTTAGAAGCGGAGATTTTAGAGCGGCGCGCGACGCCCGATAACGCGGGGAAGAGAAGCGACGCGGCTGCGATGTTATTCATGAAGAGCGATAAAAACGCGGCGGCAGTCATGATTCCAAATATCAGCCGTTTTTGGCTTGCTCCGAACAGCCAAATAATGAATGAGCCGATGCGCTCTGTAATGCCCGTTCGGCGCAAGCCTTCTGCAAGCATAAAAGCGGACATCATAATCATCACCGCTGACCGGCTAAATCCTGAAAACGCTTCCTGCGGAGTTAGGATGCCGCTTAACCCTAAGGCAAGCATTAACATCAATGCAACGATGTCGGCGCGGAGAATATTCCCCAATAAGAGGAGCGATGCAATTGATAGAAGAAGTAGCGTGATTCCAGTTTGTGTCATCTGTAATGATGATTTTACATCAAATTGAAATCATAAGTTAACCGCCTAAATTAAATTGCAAAGTCTTCCCCGTGCCATACGCCATGCTCGGAGATATGCAATGCGGGGATGGGCTGAATATGACCGTTCATCCTTTTTTCCAGACGCTCTACATGTTGAACCAGCGCGGCGACGGTTTCGCCGATGGTGTCTGGCAATAACCCATGCTCAAGGTCTGGCTTGTCTGTTGATAGATGTTCGTGGCTGCGCAGGACGACCTGTCCCGGCACGCCGACGATGACCGAGTTGGGCGGCGCAGATTTGACAACGACCGCATTCGCGCCGATTCTACTGTTTGCGCCGATGGTAATTGCGCCCAGCACTTTTGCGCCCGCGCCAATCACCACATTGTCTTCGATGGTGGGATGCCGTTTGATTTTGTTAAGGTTTGTCCCGCCGAGTGTGACGCCGTGATACAGCGTGACATTTTCTCCAATTTCCGCCGTTTCACCGATGACGACTCCCATGCCGTGATCTATGAAGAAATTTCTTCCGATGGTCGCGCCGGGGTGAATCTCGATGCCGGTGATGCCGCGCGTGGTTTGCGAAATCCAGCGCGCGAGGAGTTTATATCCGCGCTTCCACACTTTATGCGCAAAGCGGTGCGCCCATATCGCGTGTAACCCTGAGTAGCATAGAATGACTTCAAAGATATTCCGCGCGGCAGGGTCGCGGTCTAAAACAGATTGAATGTCGTGGTGAATTGTGTTTAACATAATTTTTTTGAAATAAGACCTGAAGATTTTCAAAAACCCGTCACCTAAATTTTGTGTAAACTACCCTACAAGTTATCGCGGGGTTGGCTCATTGAAAACCTTTTTGTACACGGATTTGACGGATGGCGCGGATTCTCACGGATTTTTTTATTTTTTCCGTGTCATCCGTGTACAGATTTTGGCGGCTCACTACGAGTTGTAGTCTAATTTTGGCAAAAGTTAGGTGTCAGGTCTCTCTCGATATTATTCCACCAAGTCGGCAAACAGCGGCGTGGAAAGATACCGCTCGCCAAATGATGGGATGATGACCACGATGATTTTGCCCGCGTTTTCCGCGCGATTGGCAACTTGCAGCGCAGCCCATGTTGCCGCGCCGGAGGAGATGCCCACCAGCAGACCTTCCTCCCGAGCCATTCTTCGCGCGGTTGTAAAGGCATCATCCGCTTTGACGCGAATCACTTCATCGTAAATTGTTGTGTTCAGCACATCGGGGACAAATCCTGCGCCGATGCCTTGAATGGGATGCGGACCTTTCGCGCCGCCGGAGAGGACAGGCGAGGCATCCGGTTCGACAGCAATCGCTTTGAACGATGGCTTTCTCGCTTTGAGAATTTCGCTCGTGCCGGTGATGGTTCCGCCGGTGCCAACGCCCGAAATGAGGAAGTCCACTTTGCCGTCGGTGTCGCGCCATATTTCTTCGGCGGTTGTCTTGCGATGAATTTCAGGGTTTGCGGGATTCTTAAATTGCTGCGGTAGGAAATACTTCTGCGGGTCAGATGCGACAATTTCTTCCGCTTTGCGAATCGCGCCGCCCATGCCATCGGGACCCGGTGTGAGGATAAGTTCCGCGCCGTAGGCTTTCAATAACATGCGGCGTTCCTTGCTCATGGTTTCGGGCATGGTGAGGATGAGTTTATATCCGCGCGCGGCTGCGACCATTGCCAGCGCGATGCCGGTGTTGCCGCTAGTCGGCTCGACCAGAACCGAGTCTTTATTTATCTTTCCTTCTTTTTCGGCGGCGTCAATCATGGCGAAACCGATGCGATCTTTGACGCTGTGCGCCGGGTTGAAAAACTCCAGTTTGGCGAAGACTTCCGCTTTCGCGCCTTCTGTGACGCGGTTCAACTTCACCAGCGGAGTATTACCGATTAATTCTGTGACATCCTTTGCGACTTTCATCTCTAAAATCTCCTTTGTATCGTTAAATAAATAAAACGACTGTCTGCGCGCTGAAGGGTTCAGCGTGGCAAACAATGGAATGACTTAAGGCATGACGAAATTAATTTCGTCATACAGGATTACTGCGGGGTCAAACCACCGTTTGCGGCAGGCAGCCGTTTAATCTCTTGGGAAAAGAGGCGGTGGTTTAGAAACCCCGCCGGGTACACAAGCAATGATAATTAAACATAGTGTATTTCATACTTTCATAGAAAGAGTTGATTGCGCTTATCTTACCTGATATGTCCATCATTTGGCAAGTTAATAATTCTTGTTGATTTTGAATATCCCGTGTGATATTATGTTTACAGCGTAATATTTTTTGTGTCCGTTTTTGGCGTAACCAAATATCTGTTTATGGAGGCATACTATGTTCGAACGTCTGATGGGAATTGTGACTTTTAAGGCTCCTGTATATCGGGAGGTTGCGGAGGATAAATCAGCAACGACAACCGCCGCAATCATTGTTGTTGT
>DZBA01000066.1:0-4825 GCA_022729775.1 Anaerolinea thermophila
GAACTCACCCGCAGGGACGTACATCATCACCGCGCCGTCTTCCTCCGAAGTCCACGTCGAGCCAATGCCTAAATTGGTGGCAGAGAGGTACATCAAATAGTTAATGCCAAATCCAGCGCACAGCAAAACCACAAGCGCAACTCCGCCAATGACCGCGTAGGTCGGGTTTGTAACCCGACGCTGCTCCACGCGCGGCGGTTTCGGCTTTTCCTCGCTTCGCAGGCTGGAAGCCTGCGCTATGGGGTTGTTTTTTTCCACAATTCTTTTTATCTCTTGAAAAAAATCTTCACCCGGCAAATAACCGCCCGCCACATCCACACAGTTCAAATCTTGAAGCAGCATCCAACGGCTGCCTCTCAACATGAGCGGAAAGATGGGTTTGTTTTTATCCTGCGCGTGCAAAAATTCCTTATTCACCCAACGGGAGTTCTTCGAACTTTCGCTCACAATAAGAATGAAAACATCACATTCATTGATTCGGTTTTCGATAACCTCGTGCCATTGCTCGCCGGGATGCAGGTTTACATCCATCCAAGCGTCAAATCCCCGCTTTTTGAGGGCGTTGAAAATCTTGGTTGCGTAGTCCTTGTCCTGCTTGCTATAACTGATGAAAATATGACCCATCTTTTTTGCGCCTTTGATGTAGGATGTCCACGATTATACCGCGCTCGAAGATGAATGCGCGCCGAACAAGGTTGGCTCATTGGGAATTGCCGTGATTAAAAACCATTTGGACACGGATGCGACGGATTACGCGGACAAAACACGGATTTTTTGGGAAAAAATCCGCTCGATTCCGTCGAATCCGTGTAGTCCGTGTACCAAATCACGGCAAATCCCAGAGAACCACAAGGTTTATAATCCGCGCATGAATATTGGCATATATATTTACAACGATGTGGAAGTCCTTGACTTTGCGGGACCGTATGAAGTGTTCACCACCGCCGCGCGGATGAAAGCGCGGCTCGACCCCAACGCGCCCCGCCTGTTCGATGTATTTCTCCTTGCAGAAACGGACGGGATGATTTCCGCGCGCGCGAATTTCAATGTCCAGCCGCATTACACCATCCGCGCGCATCCAAGCGTAGACGTGTTACTTGTCCCCGGCGGCGTGCATACGCGCGAGATGGAAAAACAAAACGTGATGGATTGGCTGGCGCAAGTCTCATCCACAGCCACGCTGACCGCATCCGTTTGCACGGGCGCGTTTTTGCTCGCCAGAGCGGGCATCCTGCGCGGACAATCCTGCGCCACGCATTGGGAAGACGTCCCCGATTTACGCGCCATGTTCCCTGACCTGGATGTTAAAGAAGAAATCCCCTGGGTGGACAATGGGCGCATTGTCACATCCGCGGGGATTTCGGCAGGAATCGAAATGGCTCTGCATCTGGTTACAAAATTGGCAGGCAAAGAATTGGCGCTTAAGACCGCGCGTCAAATGCAGTACACGTGGAACAGCGCGGGGTTGTCCGCTTAAGACGCGCAGCAGCAAAATATTTTTTATATTTTTCCGTGTTGTCCGCGCAATCCGTGTACAGATTTTTATTTCAAATCATAGAACACGATCAACGTGCTGCCATATTTTCTTTGCTCGGTTTCTTCGAGATGCTTCAACTCCACTTCCTGATATTCAACGGGGTCAATTTGCACAATCACCGACCCGTCTTCCGTTAGCCAATTGATATGCTCATCCACCAACTTCAACGCCTGCAACCACATCTCATGGTATTGCGGCGGGGCGATGTAGATATATTCGAAAGGTTTATCAACGGGCGCGGTTAACATATTGAACGCGTCACCGCGCCGAATTTCAGATTGGCTCGTAAAGCGGCAATACTCGACATTCTCTTTAATGGTCTCGATGGGAGCGCGGTTCAAATCTGAAAAGCGGACAAACTTCGCGCCGCGGCTCAACGCCTCGATGCCAATCGCGCCCGTCCCCGCGAACAAATCCCACCAGCGCGAATCCACCACGTCCCCTGCGAGGATGTTGAACAACGATTCCTTCACGCGATCCATCACGGGGCGCGTGGTATCCCCCGGCACGGATTTTAATTTTCTGCCTCTGGCACTTCCAGCAATCACTCGTAGGGTCATAAAAAATCCTTCGCGGACTCTGTACGGACTCCGCAAGTTCTACTTGCGGAAAATGTCCAGAAGTAGAACTTCTGGACTCCGACTATTTTCCGACTATTCCACAATCTTTCGCACCGTCATCAAATTTCCATGCGAAGCGGTGATGTGCGTCACGCAGCCCGTCCCCAAAATAAAGCGCTGACCTTTGGTCTGCTCGATGGCGTCGCGCGCGTCCTTCTCGATTTCAGCGGGAGATTCCAACACCAGCGAATCCTGTCGCAGCCCGCCGCATAAGGTGATGTGCCTGAACAAATCGCGCGCCTCAGCCAATGACGGGTAAGTCTCGCGGTCATGCCAGTTGACGATTTGAAAATTCATCAGGCGCAGCAGTGAAAAATAAATTTCTTTTCCATGCAAATGCAAGAGGTTGCACCACAGTTCCTTGGTTGGCTCCAACACCTGCTGATCGTACGGCAGCGCAAATTTCTTATACTCGTCGAGCGTGAGCATCTCCGCCTGCGCGTGCTGCACCGCATAGAACACCCCGTCAATGCCTGTTTCCATTGCGGCTTCGATAAACTTCGTCGTCGTGCGCGCAATCGTCTCCAGTCCCTTCATCACCGCTTCGGGATGTTCGCGCAAGTGCGCGAGCAAAGTCTCATTGCCCGCGAGATTCTTCGCCTGCGAAAGCGGATTGAAAATCGTCTGAATCATGGGCGTATCCGCGCCGAGTCCATTGCGGATCAGGCGCAGGCATTCCAACTGCGCGGCGAGATGCGGCGCGGCTGGACTCAATTCGGGCAGGGATTCCCAATCGCGCGGGTGATTAATCACGCGCTTGATATATTTGCGCGAGCCTTCAGAATCTCCCGTCCATTGATCGTCCACGCCCCAATCCTTCACCGCGAAGGAAGACGCGGGCGTCACCTTTACAATGTCGAAGTCATACACGCTTTGAAAGTGCAGCGCGGCGGCGGCAAGCATTTCGGGATTTTGATCGTCCACGGGGAAGTGACGCCAAAGCGCGACGGGGACGCGATCCGTTTTTTCTCCGTTCAGGCAGACTTGAATTCGTTCACGATGTGTGGTCATGGGATTTGTTTTACCTCGCAAAATACCGCGTCGCCGCGGCTGATTTTTAGAACGACGGGCGCGTCGCGAAATGTTTTCAGGTCTTCGTTCGTGCGTGTGTTGACCAGAACATAATCGCCCGTTGTTATTTTTCCAAACTCCGCGCGATAATCGCGGATGTTGATTCCGTTTGCATAAGTCGCCGCGATGTACGGCTCGCGCTTGACAAACAGGTTAACATTTTTAGACTCGAAATTTTCAACGGCTTCTTTATAGCAAGTCAGCCAGTATTCGGTTTCGTACGCGCGGAACGCTCCGCTTGTGCCGCCGATATATGAGTTGTAATAGGCGTATTGATATGGATGCAGTTGAGAGGAAACATAAAGCGAAGGGAGCAGAATTAAAAATAGGATGATTGCAATTTTGAGATTCTTCGCCGCTTCGCGGCTACTAAGAAACAAGAAATCCAAGAATGTTTTTGCCACGAATTTCACTGATTTGCACGGATTTTTTAAACAATTCGTGATAATCCGTGTAATCTGTGGCAAGGTTTTGTTTCTTTTGCTTTGAACGGCGTTTTTTTCCGCCGTGGTATTACTCGGAATGACACGCTCAAACGCAAATCCTGCAAAGACAAACAACGGCGGAAGCATGAACAGAAAATGGCGGTAGCCGTCATACATGGGCGGGCGAAGGAGAAGAACATAGGCAAAGGGAATGAGAAGCCAGAGAAGAATGCAGAATGCAGAATAAAGAATAAAGAATGAAGGCTTTGGGCGGAGGAAAGCAAAGAACAAGCCGATGAGAAAAAGCGGGAAGACAGGTTCGGTTAAAGTCAGCGCAAGCAAAACGGGCAGGTAACGGCGCGGGAGTTGATCGGCGGGATAGATTTGACCGTTGAACAACACAGGCAACTGCGTCGGGTTATCGGACATAAATCCAAACGCTTCGAGAAAACGCTGAACGGGATTCGCCCACAAATAGGGCCAGAGCGCAACGGCGAAGAGAATCGCAAGCACGGTGTAAAGCGCAAAAAATTTAACGAATCGCGGAAAAGCGATTTCCTTGAGGCGAGCCAGCGCATACAGACCAACGAGTACGCCCGCCAGCGGTCCCAGCACGCGGATGGAGGTCGCAACACCGAGAAAGAATGAGGAAAGAAATATTTTAATTGGGACGCTGATTGACGCTGATTTCGCTGATTTTTCTTTTTCAATTTGCGTTTGTCTGCGTGAATCTGCGTCCAATTTTACTGAAACGAATGCGCTATCCACCATTTCAAAACCGAAGCAGACCGCGCCGAGGAAGAAAACCAAAAACGGAATATCTTTCGGGTTAATAAAGGCATGTCCCCACAAAAGCGGCTGCCACGCAAACAACGCAGCGGAAGCAAGCGCGGCGGATTCGCTCATATATCTTTTCGCAAAGCGATACAACAAATACACACCGAGTTGAAACGTGAGAAAGTTAATCAAATGCCATGCAGAGGCATTGTCCGCGCCGAGAGATTCGACGACGGAAACCAACGGGCGCGCGAGGATGATATACGCGGGTCCGCGGTTGGCGTGATCCGCGCCGCTGGAGCCGAATGCGTTATTAAGATCAAAATCTCCGCTCACCCATTCGCGCGGCGAGTAGGCATAGCGCAGCGCGTCGGCGTAATCGTAAAAAAGCGGCT
>DZBA01000066.1:4843-12994 GCA_022729775.1 Anaerolinea thermophila
TCGTCCCATGACAAGCCGTAATCACGAAACGTAGATAAGCCAACAAGAATGTTGACGATTAATAAAATCAAAATGGGATATTGACGGAGTTTTTGCATTGGCGTCTGTATACAGGCACACAAGTAAACATGCCTACTTGTATACTTGTCTACTTATTTTATTTCTGTGAAACGCGGTACGCCTGACGCTTCTTTGCCGCTTCCATGCGCTGCATGTCCTCTTCGGTTTCGAGAATCAACTGCGGAACAGGAGCGGGGCGACCATCATCATCAAGCGCGACATACACGACATACGCCGTGTTTGTATGCGTACATTCACCCGTGACGGGCTGCTCGGCTGTGACCTGTACTTCGGCTTCCATCGAGGTGCGCCCGGTATAAGTCACCTCCGCGTGGAGCGTAACCAAATAACCAATTTTGATTGGTTCGCGGAAGGTCATCGAATCCACCGCGACGGTGACAACGCGCTTTTTGGCATGGCGCATACAGGCAAGCGCGCCGGCTTCGTCCACCAGTTTCATAATCCAGCCGCCGTGAACGTTACCCAGCGGATTGGCGTGTTCGGGGTGCATGAGTTGAGCAATGGTCACGCGAGACGCGCGGGAAGTTTTCTTATCCATTTACTATTCCGCGTCTTCTTTGAACTCGCCGGCGTCCTGTGTGTGCAGGCGTTCGGGTTCATCGAGCAACACATCAACAACGGAGTGAGACAATTCCGCCATCATCGGCGGCAGCGGAACATTCGCGGGCGGGAACACTTTTTGCGGCGGCGCGGGCGGTTTGACGCGCGGCGGAAGTTCATCCATGCCGCGCTTGCGAACAATGCGCGGGTCATTCGTCAGCGTGCCGATGTACTCCCCTATCACGGAATATACATCGCGCTGCGGAGTAACAAATCCCACCCATTCGCCGTTGCGATTGAAAATATAAGGGTAAAGCAAAAATACTTCGGCGTCGCCTTTGGTGGTGTAAATGGGAATCAAACGCGCGGTCATATTTGCGCCTCGTGTAAACGGTCTACGTCTTTATATGTCCAATAACGATTGACAAAGAAATTCCACAGCATCACAATTCCGACGGCTGCTGCAAGGGTGATATTCCTTGCATAGAATTCGGCGGTGATATAAGATGTATGAAAAATATTTTCAAAGAATCGCAACAAGGGCGGTTCGACAAAATGCAAAATCGGGATGCGAATGGCAACCCCAGCCGTATTGACCAAAAAGAACATCCCCAATTGATTCAGCAGCGGAAGCGAGCGCGATTCGGGATATGTCCAAAAACGGTTCCACGTAAAGTTACTGATCACCGCGCAGGTAAAAGAGATCGTCCCCGCGAAGACAAGGCGCATATCGAAGAAATGCGTAAGCAGGTTCATCACGCCGAAATCAATCGCCGCGCCAATCGTGCCGACGATGGCAAACTTAAAAAAACGTTTTTGCTCTTTGCGGTCTTTGAGAATCATGCCAGTCCCAATTTTTGTTTGAAAAACGGAATCGTGCGGCGAATGCCTTCTTCGAGGTCAACCTTCGGCTCCCATTTGAGGATTTCATGCGCGCGGGTAATATCGGGGCGGCGGCGCTGCGGGTCGCGCGCGCTGCGGGCATCCATGTATGTAATCCCCGCCTGATTGCCCGTCACCCTGTTGATGGCTTCTGCAAATTGCAAAATGCTCATCTCTACCGGGTTGCCGATGTTGACGGGAAGATGCTCTTCGGAATACAACAATTTTATAATGCCATCCACAAGGTCATCCACATAACAGAATGAGCGCGTCTGTGAACCGTCGCCGTACACGGTCAGCGGTTGACCGAGCAGCGCCTGCTTGAGCAGGTTGGGCAGCGCGCGTCCGTCTTCCATATCCATGCGCGGACCATAGGTGTTGAAGATGCGCACGATTCTCGTATCCACATTATGAAAACGATGATACGCCATCGTCAGGGATTCGGCAAAACGCTTGGCTTCGTCATACACCGCGCGCGGACCGACGGGGTCTACATTTCCCGCGTAACTTTCCGGCTGCGGATGCACATCCGGGTCGCCGTAAATTTCACTGGTAGAAGCAAGCAAAAAACGCGATCCCTGCACGCGGGCAATGCCAAGACAATTATGCGTGCCAAGCGCGCCGGCTTTCATCGTTTGAATTGGCAGGTTGAAATAACCCGACTTCGATTGCGGATTGGGACTGGCAGGCGAAGCGAAATGCAAAATCGCATCCACCTTATCGGGGACAAAAATATAATTCGAGACATCGCGCCTGTAGAATGAAAATTTTTCATTTCCCGCAAGGTGGGCAATGTTATCCGGGCTGCCCGTAACAAAATTATCCATGCCAATAATTGCATGACCATCCGCGAGCAAATGATCCGCGAGATGCGATCCCAAAAAACCCGCAACGCCTGTGATTAAGATTCTCATTGTATTTCCTTTTTATCTTGATTAGACCCTAAAGGTTTCAGAAACCTTTAGGGTCTGATATTCTACTTCCAATCAATCACGCTGATTAACCCATCACCCGTGACCTGATATGCCTGCCCGCTGCCGCTGTCAATCATCCACAAATTGCCTTGATAGATGACCGCGACAAAATCACCGACCTGACCTTCGATGGGGTCCGGCGCCCAGGCTGGGGTCTGCGGCTCGATGCCGCTCGCGTCTGACGGTGGGAACAACGGCTTGCGATTCGACCCGTCGCGGTCCATCACCACCAAACGATAGCGGCTTGCTTCGCTTTGTTCGGTAAAGATTGCCTGCAAATAAGCAACCTGATAAGAACGCTCGCGCCCATTCCAACGGGAAGGCGAAGCGGCAGGATATGAAAACATGCCCGCCGATTGAACCATCGAAACATGCGCGCTGTTACCAATCGAAAGCGCGGAAAGGTCGAAGAAAGGCGACTCTTCGCTTGGCACAGGCGCGGGCGCGGGCGCGTGTGAAATGTAATATAACGTATTTCCATCCGCGCCCCACGCAATGGGGGGAAGCCACGCCCAATCGCTATGCGAATTGAACGGCGTGAGATTCAACAACGGTTTAAGATAACCGCCATCCTGATCCACCAGCCCAATTTGGTCGGGACGCGCATACGCGAGTTTTCCATCGCGCGAATATGAAAAAGACATCCCCCACCAGCCGTACACACCGCCGCTGCTGGCATCCAACATTTTGCGCGGATCACCGCCGACGATGCTTGTGCGATACAGGTCGTTATTTGCCTGCCAGCCCGGCGCGGCGCTGCGCGGCTCGACTGTCGAATACGCAACGGAGCTCGTTTCGGGAATCCATTCCGCGTAATGCACAACATTATTGGCTTCGAGATAAATCGGCTTGGGGTCGCCGGTGGTGGTGCGGACAGTCCACAGCGTATTGATTTCTTCATTCGCGGGCTTCTTCGATTTGCGGGTAAAAATCAAATAATCGCCCTTTGGTGATAATTTGAAGATGCGCCCATCGAGGTCGCCGGTGTTGACGAGGATGCGGCGATTCGCGGTGGAGTTTTCCATAATCCACGCATTTCCGCTGGCGAGGTACACCAACGCGCCGGAGATATTCAACGGCGTGGATGAGGCGCGCGCGCCGACCATCACAATTTCCGGCAGCGCTTCACTTAACACAATCGTCTTCACTGCCGACTTGCTCATTTCGACATTATCTTCCAATATCTTCCGATATGTAATTTCCTGCAAACCATTAACGCCCGCCTGCACAAGCCGCGTCTCGCCTTCGGGCAGGGTTTCATTGCGGACAATTTGCCGCTCGAAGGGAATGGTCGCCTGCTCGGTTTCAAAGATTTCCTGCACGCGCGTTAATTTGATCACATCGCCATGCTTCAACACCGCGTAAAACGGCGGCTCGGACCGGTCTAACTTTTCCGCCGCAATATTCGCCGCTTGTAACGCCTGCGAAACGGTACTGCCCGCCGGCACAGTCACCTCGCGCGTGACGCCATCCGCGTTCACCTTCACAGAAATATCTTCCTTCACTTGCGGCGAGCGGCAGGCAGTAAAAATGAATAGGGAAAAAAGCAAACAGGCAAACAGGCAGGTTAAGCCGCGCTTGTTTACTTGTTTACTTGTTACGTTACGCATCGGGTATAATCCAACCCTGCTATTTAATCCTGCCGGTCATCGTCATCACGCCATCGGCAATGACAATGGACTCAAGGCGAAAACCCGTCGCAACAGGACCAAAGGAACCGGTGAAGGCTTCTGCCACCACCGCATTAATCGCGGCGTTCATCCCTTCGGGCGCGGGGAAGGGACCAAAGTCCACAGAGACCACTTCGACTTTGGGCGCGCCGGTCACTGGGTCAATGCCGACAGTGGCAAGGATGAGAACATTCGCGGAGAATGAACCGCGCTTGATTTTGCCGTACAACTGCATCTGGTTATCGCGCAACAACACCTGCGGGTCAGTGAACGGCGGGTTTTCCTGTGCAAGCATTTTCGCCGCGACCAAAGAAGTAAGCTGGCTTTCAGTGATCTTTATCGTCACCACGCCGGTCTTTGCCCCGTCCACAAAGGCATTGGCAACCTGCGTTTGCATATTTTGCACTTCGCTTGTGGAAACAGGAACAGTCTGGGCAGGGTAATCGGGCCCGCCTATAAAAATACTGCAAGCCATCGAGGCAAGCATCAAAACAAAAAGTGGAATAAGAATTTTATGTTTCATAGGTTATCAATCATAAATTTGGAATCGTAAATCGGAATAATTATAGCATGAGCGACTCTCAAACCCCTGCAATCGTTGAATTAAGCCTCGCCGCAAAAATCGAGGCGATGTTATTTGTCTCTGCCGAACCTGTGCCGGTGGCGCAGATTGCCGCCGCATTGGATGTAAACGCGAGCGTTGTCGAGCGCGGCTTGAAAGAATTGGATGAAGCCCTCAACGCGCGCGGACTGCGCTTGCAGCGCAACGCGGGGCGCGTTCAATTGACCACCGCGCCGGAACTGGCGCAGCTTGTCGAGCATTTTCTCGGTCTCGAAGCGACCACCCACCTCAGCCGCGCCGCGCTGGAGACTCTCGCCATCATCGCCTACCAGCAGCCCTGCACCCGTCCGCAAGTGGATGCCGTGCGCGGAGTCAACAGCGATGGCATGATGAAGAGTTTGTTAAGCAAGGGTTTGGTTCAAGAATCCGGGCGCGCGGATGGACCCGGACGCCCCATCCTTTATTCCACCACGCCGGAATTTTTACAACACTTCGGGTTAAGTTCCATTGTCGAACTGCCGCCGCTAAAATTACAAGCGGAAGAAGAAGAGCATAACGTATTGCTAAAGGGGTAAAAGGAATAACCATGCAAGAGAGAATCCAAAAATTACTATCGCAAGCAGGCTACGGTTCGCGCCGCGCCTGTGAAGAATTCATCATCCATGGGCGCGTGCGCGTCAACGGTCAAACGGCGGAGCTGGGACAAAAAGCCGACCTGACAGTAGACCACGTCACCATAGACGGCAAAGCGCTGCCCAAAGCAGAGTCGCTGGTTTACATCGCCTTATATAAACCGCGCAATGTTTTATCCGCTGCGGAAGGTCAAGATGACCGCTCCACCGTGCGCAACTTGATCCCCCTCGAAGGACATCTTTACCCCGTCGGCAGGCTGGATTTTGATTCCGAGGGATTGATTCTCATGACCAACGATGGAGAGTTGACAAACAAGTTGACGCATCCGCGTTATGGTCACGAGAAGGAATACCGCGTGCTGCTTGCGCGTCGTCCCGACGAAAAACAATTGGAGACCTGGCGGCGCGGGGTTGTATTGGAAGATGGGGACAAGACCATGCCCGCGCAGGTATATTTCATATCCGCTTCGGGCAAGGGCGCGTGGGTGAAAATCATCATGGGCGAAGGAAAGAAGCGCCAAATCCGCGAGGTTGGAAAACTGCTCGGTTTGCCGGTGGTGAAAATTATCCGCATGAGAATTGGGACGTTGAAAATCGGCACGCTCAAGCCGCGCGAATGGCGTTACCTGACCGCCGCCGAGATAGCAGAGTTAAAAGGCGAAAAAATAGAGCAGAAGACGCCGTCTAAATTTACAGGCAAGACGGCGCGCAAACCGTTCTCCCCTAAAGATAAGCCAAAACGACCATACGTTAAAAAATCAGGCTCAACATTTACAAAAAAAGACTCCCGCTAGGGAGTCCTTTTTTTAATACAGGTCTTCTTCATCTTCAGGGTCAACGGGCTCGGCATTCATTGGGAACACCCACAGCCCGCCATCGTTCATCCCTTTTGCCACGTGATACGGTTTGGGCAAGGCTTCATATTTCTGCCCGTCCATAAAGTCCAAAATTAACTGATGCGGCGGCTTTTCCACCTTGAAACTTTTCTGCACCTGTCCCAGAAAATATTTTGCGCTCTCGTTTGATATCTGAAAACGGGCGGCAATTTTTTCGAATGGTTTGGTTTTATCCATATTTTTTCTCCTGCGTGAAATTGTAACCTGTATCCAAAACGCCGCAAAAGCTACAAGTGATGGACGGTTTCAACGCTGGCGCAAGTCGCTATTTTTTCAACAACCCAAGATGATTTCCCACGCCGCGTTCCTTGCCTGCGATGTTTTCATCAATCGGGGAGTTGAGGACGCGCGGGTTTCCATCCACGCCTTTGATTGCCATAGCCGAGGAGCCGCCGCCATCCATATTGACGCCGGTATACACGCCATAAGAGATGAGTAGTTCCGCGAGTTCGGGGAAGGTTACGCCCTCGCTAAAGCCCGGCTGCCGTCCATCAATGACCATAAAAATCAACCAACGCCCGGTCTTGTTCAATCCAATCGCCGTGCGCGGACTGGGCGTTGTGGCGGCGAGATTTTTTACGACCACGCCATTTTGCACCACCAACCGGTCACCGGACACCGCGTTGAACACTGTCGAAGGCGCGCCGTTTACGGTCACCTGATTTTTTGCGTTGATATAGATGATGGGCTGCGCAGTTTTCTTGGGCGAATAGACTTTGCCGCGCGAAGCCGCATACCCATTCACCTTGACCGGCACGCCGCCGCTGGCGCAATAACTGGCAACAGGATAGGTCGCCACATCGAGATAGTTGAACCCATCGCCGTTCACGGCAAATGATAAATTGAAATCTTTCAAGAAGCGCGATGTCGTGCGCGTGCAAACCAAGCCGCTGGAATGGCTTGCAGGCGTCACCAAAAACTCCAGCCCGGCAGTTTGCAAATCCACAGCCATGACGTGCATTCGATTCAAGCGCGGAGAGGTCAAATCTTTGTAAAGATAGGTAATGCCGGCAAACAAGGTTTGACGGATCGAAGCCGGGCGCGTGTTGCCGAGGAAGACGAGATTCTTTTTCTCGCACCAGCCGGTCAAACCATCCACGCGGCGGACTTGAATCCAATTCGGGTTGGAGGAATCATCTAGCGCGGGCAGCGTGTCGTCCAAAATCAGCGTGCCGAGAAGCTTCGCGCTGGCGCTGGGCGCTTCACGCATGGACAGCGGCGCGATGCCGACTCGATACCAGCGTTTGTCCGCGTCGAGCGGAACAGTCGCGGCGGGCGGGTCTGGGGTGGGCGCGGGCGGCTGCGGCGGCGTTCCGCTGACCAGTTTCAGGTACGCGGCGGAACTCCATCCGATGAGGCTGTTATCCGCTTTGCGAATCCGCAGCCAGGTGCGGTCTGCGTTTGCGCCAATCTCTTCCACTTTTTCATTCGTGTACAGCAGACCAATCGAGTTATAAGTTGTGCCGGCGCCCTCGCGGACTTTTAACGAAGGCTGCGCAGTCACAGCATAAATTCTGCCGGTGGGCGTGCCGGTATCCGGCTGGGGTTCTGGTTCAGGTTCAGGATCGGGCGTTGGCGTCGTCTCGCTGACCAGTTTCAAGTACGCGGTGGAACACCATCCGATGAGGCTGTTATTCGGTTTGCGAATCCGCAGCCAGGCGCGGTCAGGGGTCGCGCCGATTTCTTCCACAATTTCATTGGGATAGATGGAGCCGATGGAAGTGTAATTTGTGCCGGGTCCTTCGCGCACGCGCAAGGATGGCTGCGCGGTGGTGGTGTACATTTTTCCAGTGGGGACACCGGTATCGCCGGGCGGCAAATCCACAGGCGGGGGAGGCGGAGGCGCGTCGCTCAGTTTGAAGCGCGCGCGGAAGGCGGGCAAATCGCCGTTGAAATAATTGAGGTCAATGCCGT
>DZBA01000391.1 GCA_022729775.1 Anaerolinea thermophila
TGGCAGTCGCCACCGTCATTCCCATTGTCGGAACCATCATCTTTATCATCTACAAAGGCGGCTCCGCCATCTCATGGGACTTCCTCTCAGGCTTCCCTCATGATGGAATGCGCGCGGGTGGAATCTTCCCCGCGATTATCGGCACGCTGTATTTGACCATCGGCACCGCGATTTTCTCCGTCCCGCTGGGAATTGCCGCCGCGATTTATCTCGCCGAATATGCCAAAGACAACCAGTGGACGAGACTCATCCGCCTCGCGATTATCAACCTCGCGGGGATTCCCTCGGTCGTGTATGGTCTCTTCGGGCTGGGACTCTTCGTCCTCTTTTTGCAATTCGGCACGTCCATCCTCGCCGCGTCGCTGACTCTTTCCATTATGACGTTGCCCGTCATCATCAGCACCGCGGAAGAATCGCTGCGCTCTGTGCCGCAAGCTTTCCGCACGGTGAGCATTTCACTCGGCGCGACGCGCTGGCAGACCATCCGCAAAATTATTTTGAAAGAAGCGCTGCCTGGAATCTTAACGGGCGTGATTTTGGGACTCGAACGCGCCGCGGGTGAAACCGCCCCCATTCTTTTCACGGGCGCGGCGTTTTTTCTCCCACGTTTACCCGGCTCGCCCTTCGACGCGACCATGGCATTGCCATATCATCTCTTTGTGATTTCAACCCAAGTCCCCGAAATGCCGATTCAAATCCAATACGGCACAGCGTTGGTGTTGCTTGCATTCGTGTTAACGATGAATGTCATCGCAACGGTCATTCGTTCCCGCGCCCGCGCCAAGCGGCAGTGGTGATCCATCATCTATCAATGAACAAAATCCTCATCCAAAACCTCTCCCTCCAATACGCCGACGGTGCGGAATCATTGCGCGGCATCAACATGGAAATCCGCGAACATGCTGTGACCGTTTTGTTCGGTCCCGCCGGCGGCGGAAAATCCACGCTGCTGCGCTGCCTGAATCGCCTGAACGATTTGACCGATGTCAAAGCCAGCTCAGGGCAGATACTCATTGACGGCGAGAACATCCTCGACCCCAAAGTGGATGTTGTCGCGCTGCGCCGCAAAGTCGGCATGGTGTTTGCGCGCCCCGTTCCGCTGCCGCTTTCCATCCGTGAGAATGTCATCTACGGATTGGAAATGGCAGGCGAGAAGCGCCGCTCCAAACTGGACGAAGCAACGGAGCGCAGTTTGAAACTCGCCGCGATTTGGGACGAAGTGAAAGACCGTTTGGACGAGCCTGCGGTGGCGCTTTCCGGCGGACAACAGCAGCGCGTCTGCCTCGCGCGCGTGCTGGCATTGCAGCCTGAAATCATCCTGCTCGACGAACCCACTTCGGGACTTGATCCAATTTCTACGGGCAAGGTCGAAGACGCGCTGCAAGAATTGAAAAAAGAATTTACCGTCATCCTTGTTCCGCATTCTGTGCAGCAAGCCGCGCGCACAGCCGATTATGCCGCGTTTTTTTTGCAGGGACAACTGATCGAATACGGCGAGGGAAAATCCATTTTCACCACGCCCAAACAGAAAAAAACTGAAGACTACGTTACGGGCAGGTTTGGGTAGTTTTGATGCGCTTAATAAAAAAATCCCGCAGGTTGTTCTGCGGGATTTTTTTATCTATCTATTCCAGCCGCCGGGCAGCCGCATCACTCCGACATACACAAGGAGTAAAGAAAATAGAATGGCGAAAAGCGTATTGCGGAATCGGGTTGCGCCCCCGGATTTTTTCCAGCGCGCGGGCAGGTGAGCAACCACAGCCGCAATGAACATTGTCGTTGCATGTTCTATGCGGATGACAGAAAAGCCAACCAGAAAGAAATAGATGAGTCCGAGAAGCGCCTGTAAATCCATCAAGCCGCTAAATGCCGAAGCCAGAATGCGGTCAATTTTTTTGAAGGAGCCGCCTTTCAGCCAGCCCCATGCAAATTTGAGGATGGCAGCCGCTGCGACCAATACGATCAGCCAGCGGTTGTGAGAGTGGATGGTAATTAAGAGGTTCATGTTTTATTTTCTCCATTGATAAAAATCAAAATACAAACGGGATCAAAGATTTTCTGTTTTCGGGAAAATCGTTAAATTTTTCCCGATACCACTTCAAAGTTTTAATGCTGCGCGCGCTCAGGTACAGGGTCATGCCGATAACCGCGATGAATGTGAACAGGTGGCGCGAGGCAAGCACAATGCCTGCCCAAGCGATGATTTCAAATAAATAGTGCGGACAAACCACGAGCTCGAATAATCCGCCGCGTGGGATGAAATAATCCTTTGTATTGCCGCGCAGTTTTGCCAAAATCGCATGGTGGGCGTAGTTGACCGTTTCGCCGATGAGGAACAAGGTCAAGCCGAGTGCGAAGGTCACATCCCATGCGGCGAAGCGTGACGCGTTGAGATATCTGACCGTGCCTGCAACGAAGGAATAAAATATCGAGACCGATAGCGCGGAGAGCAGGTCAATGGGTCCCGAATATTTGTGCAGGAATAAAGATTCCAGCACGCGCTTCAAAAAGTGGAGGACAATCATTCCCAGCACAATGGCTTGGGTGACTGACGCGCTGCGGAGGTATGGCTGGGCAAAAATGAGCGCAACCACCACAGGCGGAAAGTACACCATGAACATTCCCAGCCGGGGATGGATTCCTTTTTTCTTCCTGAACTTGCTGTATTGTAAAACAATGAGATTAAAAAATTCTGATGCGCCCATTGTGACCGCAAGCGCGGCAACAAAAGAATAAAAAACGATGTTGGCTGTTGTCCATTCGGGAAAAAACATTGTAAATATTTCCTTTTATTTCATGATCATCATAGTCGCCTGCATGATGGCAACGGATTTTGATTCGCCGTTTTCAAATGCAAATGCCTCGCCGGAGCAAATTACCAACGAACGACCCTGCTTGACGACTTTTCCAATGGCGAGAATTTTTTCGCCTTTTGCGGTATCTTCTCAAAAAAGAGGGGAAACGTTCCGAAGGTTGGAGTGGCTTAACTTGTTATTCGAGGAAACCTCACCTGCACTGCAACGCAGCGCGGTGCAAGTGTCGGAACGGTGGTCTTCCATTTCCAAAATATTGAGAAGATACCTTTTGCGGGGGAAAGAAAGTTTACCATTGTTGAGATGCCGTATAATACCTTGAAATTA
>DZBA01000067.1 GCA_022729775.1 Anaerolinea thermophila
GGCTGGGGTACCTGGATTCGAACCAAGATCCACAGCTCCAAAGGCTGGTGTGCTGCCATTGCACCATACCCCAGTGCGGGCGTGATTGTATCACAAAATTCTATTTTTCATCATCGGGAATTAATCCGCGTTTGCGGGCTTCCTCCATGGAAATAACATTTGGGTTGACTGATTTTGCGCCGTGTTTTTCCGCGGCTTGATTCCAAAAATCATCCACGTTGGCGGGGGCTGCTTTCTTTTCGGTGACGCCTTTCAAAAGCGCTTCCATTTCGGGCGCGGGCTTTGCGGCTGCGGCTGCTTCCAGAAATGCGCGCTCGGGTCTTCTCACGGTGGGGACAGACATCGCCGCGGACATGGGCGCGCCGGGGGTGGCAGGTGTGACGGCTCTGCGCGCATTGACCATATCTTGCTGCTGGCGGAGCTCGCCTGTCGCGCCGATGGACTTTAGTGATTTTTCCAACTCGCCGCGCAGGGCAACTATGCTGGCGACTGTATCCAGCACGCGCGCTTCGGCGCCAAGCCCCGCGCCCGCGATGAATAAAGCGTACATGGGGTTGACGGGAATGAAGAGCAGGTCATATTCGCCGCCGCTGAAAATGTGATAGGAAGTTAATGTGGTTTGGCGGGTGAAATTTGCAACCTTCAAACTGGCGTTATGCAAGACAACCACGATGGAAATCAACGCGGCTTCGACGCTGTCGTCGCGCAGTTTGCCGGTACGCGCTTGCACAAATCCACCCTGATTAATGAGGAAGACCACATCCGCGCCAATATCCTGTCGGAAATTGGTCAGCAGGTCAGAAAGTTTGACAGGGCGTTCTGCGGGTTTTTCTTCCGCTTTGATTTCAGACGCGAACATGGTCTTGACAAGCCCCAAGCCGCGCTCGACTGAGTCTAAAAAGTCGGGCAGGGAAAGCGGTTTCGTGAAGATGCCAAACGCGCCCGCGCTGACCATTTCCTCGCGCGCTTTGCGTTCTGTTACGCCGGAAATGATAATGACCTTTGCTTCAGGATGGCGCGCGCGGACTTTGTGCATGAGTTCCACGCCGGTCATGCCGGGCAGCTTGTAATCTGTCACCAGCAAATCTATTTTATGGCGTGTTGATTCAAGCAGCGCCTCTTCGCCCGACTGGCATTCGAAGATTTCCAATTTGGCGTTGGTGAGCGTGTCCAGCGTAGCATGAACAAGCCGCAAAATGTCCCGTTGATCGTCAACCAGCAAAATATTATGTGCCATAGTTATTTCCTATTTTACCATCCAGCACGCAACCCAGTGACCGGGCTTCGCTTGGCGGAATTCAGGTTCCTGTTCCGAACATATTTTATCAGCCAGCGGGCAGCGCGGGTGGAAGCGGCAGCCCTTCGGCGGGTTGAGCGGACTCGGCACATCGCCTTTCAGTACCTGACGTTCGCGCTTCAAATTCGGGTCTGGGACGGGAATGGCGGACATCAGCGCTTTGGTGTAGGGATGCAGCGGGTCTTTGAAAAGGTCGTCGCGCGCTGTGAGTTCGACCATTTTGCCCAGATACATCACCGCCACGCGGTCTGAGATATGTTCCACCACGCTCAAGTTATGCGCGATGAAAAGATAGGTCAGCCCGAATTCTTTTTGCAGGTCTTTCAAAATATTCAGCACCTGCGATTGAATGGATACATCGAGCGCGGAGACGGGCTCGTCGCAGATAATAAAATTGGGACGCAGGGCAAGCGCACGCGCAATGCCGATGCGCTGGCGTTGTCCGCCGGAAAATTCATGCGGATAACGGCGCGCGTGATAATCTTCCAGTCCCACTTTTTTGAGCGTTTCAATCATCAGGTCGTAGCGTTCCTGCCGCGTGCCGATATTGTGGATGTTCAAGCCTTCCATCACGGCTTCGCCAATGGGCAGGCGCGGGTCGAGCGAGGCATACGGGTCTTGAAAAATAATTTGCATGTGGCGGCGGACGTTCTTCAATTCACTGCCTTTTAGTTTCAAGACATCCTTGCCGTCATATTGAATCGAGCCTGAAGTCGGTTCGATAAGGCGCAGCATCGAGCGACCAATGGTGGTTTTACCGCAGCCCGATTCGCCGACCATGCCGAGCGTTTCGCCTTTTTTGACGACGAATGAAACATTGTCTACGGCTTTGACCCAATTGACGACGCGCTGCATCAACCCCGCGCGCACGGGAAAATATTTCACCAGATTGTGAACTTCGACCAGGTTTTCCTGTGTAACTTCTGTTGTTTGACTCATGCTCATTGGCTCCGCTTGTGTATGTTTTTCTGAACTTTATTCAGAGAGCGTTTCTTAAGTCAGACCCTAAAGGTTTTTTCCGCAAACTATAACTGCGTTTTGCAAGAATCCGCCGCGAAATAGTCGTTTTCGTTAGCAAAGGAAACCTTTAGGGTCTTTGCAAGCGAGTTAAGAAACAATCTCTCAGAATGACATTTATTTTGCTTGTAAAGGCGCTGTGTGACCTTCTGCATTTTGATATAACCAGCAGCGCGTTAAATGTCCGGGCGCAGCCTCGATCAGGTCAGGTTTTAATTCTGTGCATATATTCAACCCGTGTTTTTCGCGCGCGATACAGCGCGGCGCAAAGCGGCAGCCGGGCGGCAGGTTGACGAGGTTTGGCACAGAGCCGGGGATGACATCCAGCCGCTCTTTGATTTGTCCCAAAACAGGGATGGAACCAATCAAGCCCTGCGTGTACGGGTGCAATGGCGTTGCAAAAAGTTTGTTTACGTCAGATTGCTCGACCACTTCACCGGCATACATCACCGCGACGCGCTCTGCCATTTCCGCGACGACGCCGAGGTCATGCGTGATGAGGATGACGGATGTTCCCATCTTCGAGCGCAGTTCGCGCATGAGGTCGAGGATTTGCGCTTGAATGGTCACATCCAGCGCGGTGGTGGGTTCGTCCGCGATTAATAATTCAGGCGTGCAAGCCAGCGCCATGGCAATCATCACGCGCTGCGCCATGCCACCGGAGAGCTCATGCGGAAAGGCTTCTGCGCGGCGCTCTGCATCGGGGATGCCGACCATCTTCAACAATTCCACCGCGCGCGCTTTTGCGGCTTCCTTGCCGATGTTCTTGTGGATGTTTAGTACCTCGCCAATTTGGTCTTCGACGCGAAAGACAGGGTTTAGCGCAGTTTGCGGCTGCTGAAAAATCATCGAGATGCGGTCTCCGCGCACATTGGTCATTTCAGTTTCAGAGAGTTCGAGCAGGCTTTGCCCTTTTAATAAAATATCCCCTTCTACAATTTTACCGGGCGGCGCAATCAAACGCATAATCGAAAGGGATGTGACGCTTTTGCCACAGCCTGACTCGCCCACAATGCCCAGCACTTCGCCGGGATACACTTCGAAATTTACGCCATCCACAGCGCGTACAATGCCGTCTTCAGTATAAAAATAAGTTTTAAGATTGCGTACTTCCAACAAGGGCTTTTGGTCGGTCTTTGTCACATCTGACTCCTGATTTTGGAATTGCGTCTTTAGTCCGTCTATTATAGCAAAGTTTAACGCGCAGGGACAGCATAAGACGGCGCGCCATATAAACTGCCCCATCCGTTTATGACGCTTTGCGAAGGATATTCGAGATTGCGATATATTTCAACCTGTGTCAATGTGAACAGGGGGATGAAGGGCAGCTCGCGCATCAATTCCGATTCGATGTTGTGAACGAACTGCCGCGCGGCGTCGAGATTGGTTTCGACTTGCAGCGTGTTACAAGTGGATGCGAATCTGCTGCCGCGATACGTGTATGGATTGTGCCCCCCGAACCATTTGCACAGGTATGAAGGATATTCGCTCAGCCGCCAGCCGACCAGCGCCGCGTCATATTTTTGCGAGCTATACACGGCATAAACCACGTCATCCAAATTCATCTCGCGCACAGAGAGCGGAATGCCCAAATATTGCGCCTGTTCCGCGATGTGTTTTGCGGCAATATATCGTAGCGGGTCAGCGTCTTGCGACGGCGCGCTTAATACAATTTTGGGAAAAGCTTCGCCATTTTTCATGAATAATGTTTTTCCCGCATTTTCGGTATCTGGCTTTTTTGCCCATGAATAACCGGCGTCCGTCAATAATTTCAACGCGTATTTAACGCGGGCAGATTTATCCATCCCAGCGCAGGCGATGTCGAGCGCGTCGCTCTTCCATTGTGGAGAGATGACAAAGGAATGCAACGGCGCGGTTTTGTTTTTGAAAACAGATTGCGATAAATACTCGCGGTCTATCATGCAGCTCAATGCGCCGCGAAACGCAGGGTCGGCAAATTGTGTCTTCAGCGGGTTGAAGACCAGAAAGCGCGCGCTATATGTTGCGCTGATTTCCGCGTTTTCTACATCGTGCGAGAGTCCATTTTGTGCAAGGATGAAATCTACTTCGTCGTTATCGAAGGCTGCCAGCGCGTCTTTTTCATCGTCGAAAAGGCGATACACTGCGCGGTCGAAATTCGGTTTGCCAAAGGGGAAGTCAGGGTTTACGGCGTTGACCCATACATCCCCTTTTTGAGATTCAAAAATCCACCCGCCGAGCGTGGGTTCGTTTTTGTCGTCTATTTGATACAGGGAGGTTTTTGCCGCGTTGATTTTGGATTGATATTGCTCCAGCGCTTTGCTCAAGTTGTTTTTTGCATATCCCAGCTCGAGATTGCGCTGCATAAGTTGAACGTAAAGTTCGCGGTCACTTCGCCCGACTTCACTTAATGACTGTAGTTTGAACGTTAGGTCGTCTACGTCATATTGCACCCTTGCGAGATACGCGCGCGACTGTTCAACCTCCGCGCTTGACGAATCTTCGGGGAGGAGAGTCCGCGCTTTTGCAATTCGCGCCTGCCAAAAATTCTTCTGCACAATGGGACCTTGCAGCGCGCCATATTGCCAAAGGCTGGCGTCTGGTTTTTGCTTGAACACGAATTTAACAACATAAGGTTCGACAACTTCGGCGCGGGCAAGAAAAGCATACGGGTAGGATGCGTACCAGTCCAGCCCAAGTTCAAAGTCGAGCGCGGTGTTTACCGTGAAGGCGACATCTTCCGCTGTGAATGGGGAAGCATCTGTCCACTTCAAATCGGGGCGAAGGTTTACGGTTGCGGAATAGAATTCGCCTTCTTGAACAAAGTCGGCGGGAAGTCCGCGCGCGGCAAGCGGTTGGAAGGAAAAGTCCGGCGGCGCAAGGTGATATAAGCGCGGCAGGTATTCAAAGCGCAAGGCGTAATCCGCGTAGGTCGCGCCTTGTTCATCGAATAATGCCCAGCTGTTCACATCATGCGATTTGCCCACCAATGCAAAGCGAATCTCCGGCGCGCGCGCAGGCGCGGATTCAACCGACGCGGTGGAAAGTTCTGCTTGGGTTGTGACCGACTGCGAGGCGCAAGACGCGGCGAGCAAAAGCAGGGCAAGCGAGAAAAGCAGGAAGCGTTGCATTAATTCTGGCAAGCCTCGCCAATATCTACATTTTCGATATTCCAAAGCGTGTTGGCGGTTGAATCGAGTTCAAAGTTGCAAACATCGGGGCGCGTGACAGCTGTCCGCAGGCGGTAATATAACGGGATGGCGGGAAGTTCATCCCCGAAGATGATTTGCGTTTGACGATAGGCTTCGATGTATTTTTCATTTTCGGGCAATTCGATTTGGGTGGCGCGGCAGGCGGCGTCATATTCTGGATTCTTGTAGCCGCTCAAATTTGTGCCAATCCATTGATTCGCCGGGCTGGGAATTTCGCTGCTGACAAACCAGCTGCACGGCGGGACGATACTATCCACGCCCATTGCGTATTCGATGAGGTCGAACTTGCGACCGAACAACGCGCCTTCGGGTCCTGACGTGTACAGATCATTTTGTGAAAAATATTTGACTTCGACGCCAATGCCGCACTGCGCGAGCGAATCCGCGAGGATGTTTACCACTTGGCGGCGCTGTGTGGCGGTGGTTGTGTAATAGGTCAGTTGCAGGGGCGTGCCGGGCTTGACGTTTTTCACGGTCACAGCTTGCAGCGGCGTTTCCGGGTCGCCATCGGTATTGCGCCAGCCAGCTTGTTCGAGCAGGGAAATGCCCACCGATGGGTCATACGGAATCGCGCTCACATTCGTATCGAAGAGCGGGTGGTCGGGAGGAATATAAGTCGTGGGAACGGTGGTCAAGCCAAACAAGACATTCTCTACAACGGCTTTGCGATTCAAGCAATATACGATGCCCTGCCGCGTGTGCGCGTCGCCGAAGAAGTCTTGGCGGTCTACTTGAAAGTTGATGTTGTAACCGTCATCATAAGAAGAAGGCGTGATGCCAAGACCAAGCCATTCAATGGTCATGCCGGGCGTAAAGAAGGCTTTGACCTGTTCGCTTTTTTCCATTTCTTGAAGCAAGGCAATATGACCATCGAGGCGGACGGCGGGGTCAATTAAGTCGCACCTGCCCGCGACTAATTCGCTGAGGGCAACATCGGGGTCGGGGGTAAAGCGGAACATGAGGTTGTCAATTTTGGGCAGTCCATCCACCGCGCGGAAATAATATGGATTTCTTTTCAGCATAACGTGGTCGCCCGCAATCCATTCCTGCATCATGTAGGGACCCCATCCCATTGGGGAGCGCGAAGCAAGGTCAATTTCGGGAAGTTCCTGCGGGGTAAATCTTTCCCAGACGTGTTTTGGCGCGGGCGCAAAAAAATTGGTGACGTAGTCTGAGTCAATGTAGCCCGGCTTTCCCCACCATTGGACAGTTTGCGCGTCGGTGGCTTCGTAGGTTTGCGTGCGTTCGGTCAGGTATTTGTTCGTTTCGGCATCCGGCGCCGATATAACGCTAAACGCGTAGACAGAATCATCGGCGGTGATGGGCGTGCCATCCGACCAGGTGAGTTCGGGGCGCATCCGAAAGTTGACGACCATTTGATCCATTTCGAGTGGGGTTACGCCGTCATAGATAATGGCGCATTCTTCAGAGTAACATCCCGCCGGGTGGACGATAGCCCCCTGCGCGAGCGGAACAAGACTCCCTGCCGCGTCTACAACCAGCGCGCCCGCCTCGACTGTGGATTTGACAATTTGCGCGTCGCTGTTCTTCAAGGTTGGGATTTGAGTCAGCGCGACGGGTTCGTACTCATATTTGAGCGTGTCATACGGTCCGTCATAGATGGCGCTGAGGATGGTCTGCGCGGCGGGGTTTAACTCTCCGAATGGGTAAAGGGACTCCGGCTCTTGTCCCAGACAGATGGTCAACGTGCGCGGCGCGACGGAGGGCGTTTCTGGGATGATGGGTGGTTGATATGGCGTGGGCGTCCCGCCTGTGGTTGTTATTGAAAAAATCTCGCAAGAGATGGTCAATAAAAAAAGCATGGAAAGCGGAAAAGCAACTCTTAATTTCATCATGGCAAAATCCTTATGTGGGAAACTTGCGTATCATTGTAACTGCTCAGCCTATCAATGTTCCTTTGTAAAAACAGACCCTAAAGGTTTTTTCCGCAAACCAAAATCGAAATTTGCAGGAATCCGCTGTCAGACAGTCATTTTCATTAGCAAAGGAAACCTTTAGGGTCTTGCCCTGAGTGGTTACGTCTATTGAAACCTATTTGTTCTGATTATACAAGAAGTTGAAAGTATAATGCGGGCAGCGTTCAAATGTGAGGAGCGGATTCCAAAGTCTCACGGCTTTGGAAAAAATTTGCGCAGGCTGGCGAAGATTAATGGACAAAATGTATCTTCTCAATATTTCGGGGACGGGGTAACACCGTCCCGAAGGTTTGAGCGCCCAACCAGATTTTTCGAGGAAACCTTCGGGACGTTTCCTTTTTCTAATCCAATTACCTCGTCCACATCTGCCGTGCGGCACAAGAGGTAAATAATTGTGGTATATTCCAAGACATAGGTAAAAATATGGACGACAAAATTACAATTATCGAAGGACCACCCCCAGTTTTTGAGCACGTCAATGATGGCTGGGCTTTGGGCTTGAACGAAAGCCCCAAAATGTATGTGCCTGCGCTTACCCGCCTGCGGACTTTTAACGGTCCCGCTCTTGTCCAGCGCTGCTACACCGCATGGCATAACCAATCTTCCATCCGCTTGCATTATCGCACCGATATTGGGATGGAAGCCACCGCTCCCATTCTCGCCGCCCGCAACTTGGATACTCCCGATGGGCAGGTCTTGCTGCTTTGGGTGTATCTCGACAGCGAAGGCGTGGAATATGAAATGGATCAGGGCGACGACGACCAGCGCGACGACTTTCCTGATATTTAGCCAAGTGACTGTCATCTTCAAGATGACAGTCACTTTTTAATATTGAATATGACAACCATTCTCTCATCCCTTCAATCTAATATCTTAACGCTCACCCTCAACCGCCCTGCGCGGGCGAATTCATTTAACTTCGAAATGATTAACGAGTTGCGCGCCGCGCTCGAAAACGCAGAACAGGATTCACAAGTCCGCTGCGTGGTCATCACCGGCGCGGGAAAGGTATTCAGCGCGGGGCAGGACATCACCGAAATGCAGCGCGGCGCGGAAATTTCCTACCGCGAGCATTTGGAGAAAACCTACAATCCGCTCGTCTTACAAATCCGCAGGATGGGAAAACCCATCATCGCGGCGGTGAATGGACCTTGCGCGGGCGCGGCGTTTGGCGTGGCGCTGGCGTGTGACCTGCGAATCGCGCACGCGCGCGCGTATTTCGTTGTGGGCTTTAGCGGCATTGCGCTCGCGCCAGATTCGGGCGTTTCGCTGCTTTTGCCAACTTATATCGGACTTGGTCGCGCGCAGGAATTCTTTTACACCAACAAGCCCATTTTCGCGCGGACAGCGCTTCAGTGGGGGATGGTCAATCAGGTAGGCGGATTCAACTTTGGGACGCTGGTCAGGCGCGCGGCGGGGACTCTTTCCGCGGGTCCGCAGGAGGCGTTCAAGTTTGGAAAGCAGGCGTTTAATCGCGCAGTCATCCCAAACTTGGAGGATGCGTTGAATTTTGAGGGTATCCTTCAAGAGCAGGCTGGCAAAACCGCCGAACATCAAGAAGGGGTGGCGGCTTTTTTGGGAAAGCGCAAGCCAAATTTTGAATTACTTGCAAAAAACATCATTTTTAGTCAGAAATAAGCGGATTTTTGTCATATTGACGAGCCTTTAATTATCGTGTAAAGTGTAATCACGTTTGATAACGGATTATTAATCTATGAATTGCCGTATAGACATACTATGTGTTTAGAGCGGGTACCCAATCCGGGGTACCCGCTTATATTTTCTTAAAACTCTTTCAGGAGACAATCATGTCAGGACAACTCAATGCTTTTGAAATGGCGCAGAAACAGTTTGATAATGTTGCCAAGCAACTTAAACTGGATTCGGGCATCGCCGAAGTTTTGCGCTGGCCCATGCGCGAATACTCCTTCCGCATCCCCGTTAATATGGATGATGGCAGTCTTCGCGTGTTTCAGGGCTTCCGCGTGCAGCACAACGACTCACGCGGACCCAATAAGGGCGGGATTCGCTTCCACCCGGCTGAGACAATGGACACCGTCCGCGCGCTTGCTACGTGGATGACTTGGAAATGCGCCGTTGCGGATATTCCGCTTGGCGGCGGCAAGGGCGGCATCATCGTTGACCCATCCACGCTTTCTGTGCGTGAAAAAGAAAACCTGTGCCGCGGCTGGGTACGTTCAATGTGGAAGAATATCGGACCGCGCCAGGATGTCCCCGCTCCTGATGTTGGCACCACTCCCCAAATGATGGGCTGGATGATGGATGAATATTCCAAGCTCGTTGGTCATTATACGCCCGGCGTATTTACCGGCAAACCCCTTGGCGGCGGCGGCTCACTGGGTCGCACCGAAGCCACCGGCTACGGCGTGATTTACACCATACGCGAAGCGATGAAACGCTTGAACATTGACCCGAAGAAATCTGTTGCCGCGCTGCAAGGCTTTGGCAACGTGTCGCAATATGCGGCTGTCGGCTTCGTTGAAATGCTCGGCGGAACGGTTGCCTGCGTTTCATGTTATGACCGCCATGAGAAGAAGGCGTTCACCTACAGCAAGAAGGGCGGCATTGACCCGCACTTCCTGCTCTCGATTGTGGATGAATACGGAACCATTGACAAGAAGAAAGCCCTCGATGCCGGTTACACAGCCGACGATGGCGACAAGTGGATTGAATTCGACGCAAACGTTCTCATCCCTGCCGCGCTCGAAGGACAGGTCAACGCGGAAACCGTCCAGAAGATGTCGAAGGGCATCAAAATCGTCGCGGAAGGCGCGAATGGTCCCACCACCCCCGAAGCGGACGAAGTGTTCAAGAAGAACGGCGTGTTCAATATCCCCGACTTTTTGTGCAATGCCGGCGGCGTGACCACTTCCTACTTTGAGCAGGTTCAGAACGATATGAACTTCTACTGGAGCAAGGAAGAAGTGTTGGAACGTCTCGACCAGAAGATGACTGCCGCCTTCAACAACGTGTACGAACGCAGCGAGAAGGAAAAAGTCTACATGCGCGATGCGGCGTATATGGTTGCCATCAGCAGCGTAGTCAAGGCGATGGAACTGCGCGGTTGGTTGACCGCTGGTTAGTCGTTGATTTGTAATTGATTATCGAGCGGGATATGTCGAAAGGCGTATCCCGCTTTTTTTTATATTCATTCCAATATAATTTACCCAAGTTGCCATCTTTACCAGTTTTTTAGTTCTTTTGCCACGAATTACACGGATTTTCACAGATTTGAAAAAAATCCGTGAAAATCGGTGAAATCTGTGGCAAGGGCTTGAAATTTTCTTGCCAAGAAAACATGGTAGCAACTTGCGTTAATTTCCACTTACCCCTCGAGGCTTTATGACCAAACAAATTTTCAAATGGGACGACCCTCTTCTCTTCGCCGACCAACTCGATGACGAAGAGCGCATGATCCGCGATGCGGCGCGCAGGTATTGTCAGGATAAGTTGATGCCGCGCGTGCTGGAAGCGAATCGCAACGAAGTCTTTGACCGCGAAATCATGAACGAAATGGGCGCGATGGGTTTTCTCGGCTCGACCATCGCGGAGGAATACGGCGGCGCGGGGCTGAACTACGTCGCGTATGGAATCATCGCGCGCGAAGTCGAGCGCGTGGACAGCGGCTACCGTTCCGCAATGAGCGTGCAAAGTTCGCTGGTGATGCACCCCATCAACGAATATGGCACGGAAGAACAAAAGAAAAAATATTTACCCAAACTCGCCAGCGGGGAATGGATTGGCTGTTTTGGGCTGACAGAGCCAAATCACGGCAGTGACCCCGCCAGCATGGAAACCCGCGCAAAGAAAGTGGACGGCGGTTATATTTTGCACGGCAATAAAATGTGGATTACCAATTCTCCCATCGCGGATGTTTTCGTGGTCTGGGCAAAATTGGATGGCGAGATTCGCGGCTTCATCCTCGAAAAAGGGATGAAGGGACTCTCCGCGCCGAAGATCGAAGGCAAGTTTAGCCTGCGCGCCAGTTCCACCGGCGAGATCGTGATGGAAGAAGTCTTTGTCCCCGATGAAAATATCTTCCCCGACATCAAAGGACTCAAAGGTCCGTTTGGATGTTTGAACAAAGCGCGTTATGGAATTGCATGGGGCGCATTAGGCGCGGCGGAATTTTGCTGGCACGCGGCGCGGCAATATACATTAGACCGCCCGCAGTTTGGACGTCCGCTCGCGGCGAATCAAATCATTCAATTGAAACTGGCAAATATGATGACCGAGATTACGCTTGGTTTGCAAAGCGTCCTGCGCGTGGGACGTTTGATGGATGAAGGCAAATCCACCCCTGAAATGATTTCACTTGTCAAGCGCAACTCGTGCGGCAAGGCATTGGAAATTGCGCGTCACGCCCGCGATATGCACGGCGGCAACGGCGTCTCGGACGAGTATCACATCATCCGTCATGTGATGAATTTGGAATCTGTGAACACGTACGAAGGCACGAATGACATTCACGCGCTGATTTTAGGCAGGGCGCAAACAGGAATTCAAGCCTTTAGCGCGTAAGGTGAGTAAAGTAAAACTCCGAGGTTTTCAAAACCTCGGAGGCTTTTTATTCGATATGTCCCTCTAAACAAACTACGCCATCGGAACCTACTTGCGCGTCGTGGACAACGCCCGGCGGCAAGTCTAAACGGTCGCCTGCCTTCAACTCGACTTTCTTTTTCAAAAGCGGCAAACCAAAAGTGATGCTTCCGCGTACCACGTAGATCACTTTGTGATAGTTGTGTTTATGCGCGGAATACATATCGTTTGGACGGTTCGACCATGAGTAAGGATTCAAGCCCTGCTTTTTCATAATCGCAAGGAGCAGCTCTTCCGTCGGCGGATTTGCCGCCTGCCAATGGGTGATGTGAAGCGTGTTAGTTTCCATATTTTTCGATTGAATATCCCGCGTTTATCCATGCCGCCAAACCTCCCAGCATCGGATTGACATTCGTAAACCTATTTTGCAGCATCAGGAACGCCGCACGGGCGCTCGTGTGTTCATTGGGTCAGGCGCAATAGGTGATGATCCACTGGGTTTTATCGAGACTTAAATTTGCTGGGGCAATCTCGATATTTTGCAGCGGAATATTGACCGCGCCCGCAATGTGTCCTCTGGCGAAGAACTTCGCGTCGCGCACATCCACCATGACCGCTTGCCCGCTTTCCAGCGCGGATTTTGCTTCCGCGACTGAAATGCGCGGGACGGAATCCGCTGTTTGCGGAATGGTCATTGGCGTTAGGGAAATCCGCGCGGGGACGCTTTGGGGCAGCAGCGCATTGCAGGCAAGCGCAGTCAAAACAAGTAAAGCAAGAAAAAATTGTTTGGGCATATTTAACTGAAATAAGTATACCGTGATTGAAAATAAAACCCCAAAAACACAACAATTTTGACAGGTTTGCCTTCTTTTAGCGGCTCATTGGGAATTGCCGTGATTAAAAACCATTTGGACACGGATGCGACGG
>DZBA01000068.1 GCA_022729775.1 Anaerolinea thermophila
TCCTGCATATATCCAACGGGACGATGACCAAACATCTTCATGCAGAATTGTTCTTCGTCTTCGGTCTCGGCGAGATGCGTATGCAGATGCACGCCATATTCGCGCGCCATCTTCGCGGATTGTTTCATCAAATCGGAGGTGACGGAAAACGGGGAACACGGCGCAAGCACAACCTGAGTCATCGCGCCGCGTTTGGCGTCATGATATTTTTCGATCAGCCGCTGCGAATCTTTCAAAATATTTTCTTCGGTATCCACAACGGAATCAGGCGGAAGTCCGCCTTTGGATTCGCCGAGACTCATCGAGCCGCGTGAAGCGTGCAAGCGGACTCCCACCTCCAGCGCGGCGTGAATTTCGTCATCGAGTTTTGAACCGTTGGGGAAGAGATACAAATGGTCAGAGGCTGTGGTGCAGCCCGAAAGCGCCAGTTCCGAAAGCGCGGTCTGTGTGGATGTGAAAATATCATCAGGCTGCAACTTCGCCCAAATGGGATATAAAGTTTTCAGCCAGTTGAATAAATTCGCGTCCTGCGCGGCAGGGACGGCGCGCGTGAGCGTTTGGTAAAAATGATGATGGGTGTTAACCAAGCCGGGCAAAAGAACATGCCCCTTGAGGTCGAGGACTTCATCGGCGGTTTGCGGCAGGTCTTTTGCCTGCCCTACGGCTTCGATGAAGCCGTCGCGAATAAAAAGACCACCGTCGGGAATCTCCCGCTGATGGTCATCCATAGTGACAATATACGCATTTTTTACCAGAAGAGTGGACATGTTTCACCTTTTCATTAAAACAGTGATAAGTCTATCGAAAACACCGTCTTGCATAGTTGTCTGACAAATCTAGTTTAGCAAAAAAGATGTGGAATGTCAATCAGAATATTGCCAGTCCTTACAAATCGGGTCGCGTTTTGCGCGGCAAAACAACCTCCTGGAAAATTTCTTCGTATCGGCTTTCGATATGCGCAATGTCAAAATTGACCGCCTTTTGCAGGCTTGCGTTTCGATATTGCGCCAACATCCCCGGCTTGGACAATAAGTCGCGCAGCGAAGATTCAAACCGCGCATGGTCGTGAACGTCAATCAAAAAGCCATTTTTCCCCACATCCACTAAATCCAAAAATCCGCCAATGTCGCTGACAACGAGCGCGAGTCCCTTTGCCAACGCCTGCACGCCCACCACAGGGAGTCCCTCCGAAAGGGAAGGCATGAACAAAATATCGCTGTGTGAAAACTTCTCCAGCACATCTTCTGGCGTCACCCAGCCGGGCAGGTCAAAACGCGCGGACATGCTGTGTTCTTCGATTTCACGCTTCACCCTTTCGAGATACTCTCCATCGCCGAGCATCGAGCATGTCCAATTCAAATCCTGTAACCGCGCAAGAATGGAAACGATGGCAAGCGTATTCTTCTGCGGCGCAAAACGTCCTGCAAAAACAATACGCGGCGGCGTGTTGAGTTTTATTTCAGTTGGCGCGAGCAGTTTAATATCCGCGCCGTTGGGGATGACCTCGATGTCCACGTTGTAATGCCGCAAAGCCAGATTGCGCGTATGTTCGCTGACTGCGGCGATTCTCTTCGCGCGCTTCCAAATCGGATACGTAAACGGTTTTATCCAGCGAAACCATTTCCCGGTCTTTTCTGGCACGCCGCCCGGTACATCGCCGAGATGCGCGGTGAGAACATACGGAACGCCAGTCAACACCGAAAGCGCCCACGCCAGCGCGCCCGATGGCACGGCGAAGTGCGTATGCATCACATCGGGACGATTTTTTAAGATAAGGCGCATACCAATCCAAAGCCCCGATAAGACATAGGCAAACATGGTTTTGAATGGCGCGACAAAATGGTCTTCACGCAAAGAAGGAACGCGCACCAGATGAATGCCGTCCCTAACCTCTTCATACGGCAAACCGCTGATGTGCGAAGTCAATACCGTCACCGCATGACCGCGCGCGGCAAGTCCCTTGCAAATATCATAAGCAGCCCGCCCTCCGCCGCCGCCAATTGGCGGGAATTCATAGATGACCGTAAGGATTCGCATGTTATTTCAAAAAAGGATTCTTGCACTTGGATGAATTCGGGCGCGGCACAAAAACCTGGATGTTCGTCGTGGTCAATGTCTCGATGGGCTTATACGCGCACAGAATCGGCGCGCCGACATATTTCACCCACGCGTTATTTTCCTCTTTGAACGCGCCAGTCTTTTGCAGCGTAAACTTTTGCTCTTCGGCAATGATATAAGCAAAACGATTCTTGCTCAAATCCGCGTAGAATTTTTCCAGTTCCGCGCGGTTGCCCGACATCGCAAATTCCATCAATTCGATTTGCTCGTATTCGGGCGTCATCGGAATATTCTTCAACTCACCATACGTAAACAATTGCCGCTCAGTCACAAACAACACCTCGCCGCTGGATGTTTCGGCATAGCGTTGCAGGGTTTGGATATCTTTCCGCGCGGCAGTTGAATCATAGCGATAAAAAGAACCCACGCGCGGAATCGCGTATGTCAGCGGAATCAGCAGCGCGGCTGCAATCACCCACGCGGAGATTTCTCCGCGCGCGAGTTGTCTTCCATCTTCAGATTGGACATTTCCCGCGAAGAACGTCGTCGCAATCAACGCCAGCATCACCAGATACGCATCTATATTATGCAAATCGCCGCCGCCGCCAATTTTGACGCTGACCACGAGTCCGCCAAGCAAAAGCAGGAGGATGAGTCCGAGTAGGGCAAGCCAGCGCAATGGATGAATGTGGGGAAATTTCCCGCGCAGCATTTGAGCCAGTGAAACAATCAGCGGCGCGGAAACGAACAGAACCCCAATGATGACGCCGGAGAAAATATCGTTGGGCAGCAAACGATTCCAAAGCAAATCAGAAGTGAAACTAGAGCCAAAGTTCTTCACATCGGCGTTGCCCGAAATTTGGATGTAGAAAATTTGCCCCAACGCCGCGACAATCAGTCCCAAAGCGCCATAGGCAAAGGGCGCAGCCCAATAACGCCAGCCTTTATCTTTTAGGGACGTTTCGAGAATATAGATTGCAATTGCCAGCATCGCCGGGACAGGAAACCAATTGACGCGGCTCATCCCCGCCCAAAAAGAGGCAAGCATTACAAATATCAACGAGCGCCAAAAATTCCTGGATGAAACTCCGGCAAGAATCAAAATCACGCACACGTGAAGGTGATAATACACCGCGCCTTGTAAAAAATAAACGTACGCCCACGCCGCAACGAAGAAAGCTGCCCAGCCGTTTAATTTCAAACGGCGCGCCAATAAAATCGAAGAAGTTCCGGTCAGGAGAAACCATAGAATAGCCTGCCACAAACGATGAAACCAAAGCGGCAAACCATTGACCCAAAACGGCAAAGACAAAAGCATGTATCTTGTCGGATGTAAAAATGGGAAGGGCAAATCCAACCTGTACAACAACTCCGCGCGGAACATGGAAGCGTAATAATGGCGGCTGGCTTCCGAATATCCAATCGAAAAGGGATACGCCGAAACGACATTAAGGCTGGCATAGATTTGATAAATAATTCCATGCGCAACAACAAGAAACGCAAACGCAATATGCCATTTATGCGCGGACAACAATTTCAAGCCGAATGATTGAATCAATCCCGCCCAAAGAAAAACCCAAAAGATGGGCGCAACCTGCGGAAGCGCGCGAGAGAAGATAAAGAATCTAAAAATCCAAAAGAGGGAAAATCCCAACAGGATGAGGAAAATCCCCAAACTTTTTTTCACAGGGTTTGAAAGCCGCGCAAAGTCAGTCAGCGCTTCTATTTTCTCCACCCAGCGCGGATCATCTGCGCGGGAGAGTCGAATCAGCACGAAGATTCCCAAAAGGATGTTCAACGCAAACAGCGCGACAAGCAAAATCCACTTGGAGCGCCAGATGGAAACATCCAGCGAAGAAATACGCTGCACGGTTTGAACCACAGCAAAGCCGCTGGTCAAAACGGTGGAGGTGATAAAGATTTGCCAGAAGTTTCTTGCGGAAACGGGTTTCATCATACCTTTACGTACCACGATATTCACGTCGCCTCACGCGAGACGCTTCGCAGTCTCGCGGCACATTACGAATTACGGATTACGGATTTCCCTTTATTCATCTCCGACAGAATGGAAGGCAAAAAAAACGCGCCGGGCAAACTGGTGATGACAAATAACAGACGAATTAAAATGGCGATGGTCAAACTTTCGGAATGATTCAATCCGCCGATAGTCGAAAGCAAAAACGTAATGGAAAGTTCCTGAACGACAAGCCCGTTGAACGAGATGGGCATCAAAGTTGGAAAATAAGCCGCGCTCCAAATTCCAGCAAGCAGCCAATAAGGGACATGACGCCCCATGCCTTCCGTCAAAAGGTATAGCGAAGCAAAAATAAACGCCATATTGCCAAACGTCGCAAGCAGGGACGCAAGCAACCCCAATGGCTTGGTGTACCAAATTTTGAACGCTTCCAGCGTGCGTTTGATGAAATCAAAACCCTTTTGATAAAGCGTTCCCCAAAAAGCAGATTGCGCGACACCATTTCCAGACGATAACAAAGGGACCAGTCCAAAAGGCAGGGTAAAGAGCATCCCCAACATGCCGATCAGACGGTCCGCGATGAGAGACGCAAGACAAGTGGGCTGGTCATATCCGAGTTGGATTGCGCCCGCAAGCCGCGCCACGTCGCCGCCGATGGTGGTCGGCAAAAAATTGGAAGCGAAGAGTCCCGTAATGGTGAGTTTGATGGATTGCCAGAATGAAATTTCCACGCCGGCGGAACGTAACAGCGCGTGCCAGCGACCTGACACAAAGACACGCGAGATGAGCAGCGTAAAAATTCCTGCAAAAAAATACCAGAGGTTAACGCGCTTCAACGCGGAAATAATTTCCGCGCCGCTTTCTTCTTCCAACAAGATGACCAGCAGAATCAACGCCAGCGCGCTCCCCGCCGCGCGCGCAATGGTCTGCCGATTATCGCGCAGCCAATCAGCCACGAGAATCCTTGTGAATATTAATCAAGTTACGGACGGTGTAGGTTGGTTTACGCTGTGATTCGTGATAGGTGCGCACCAATAATTCCGCAATCAAGCCCATCAAGATTGATTGAAAGCCAAGGATGAAAAACATTGCGCTGGTCTGAAAGAGCGGCGATGTCGAAACAGCGACAAAAAAGAAAACACGGCGCACAAAGAGATATGCAAGAATGATCGCGCTGATAATCATCAAGAGTCCGCCCGCGCCGCCAAAGAGGTAAATCGGCTTGGACGAGTAAGAAACCAGGAATTTAACCGTAAACAGGTCGAGCAACACTTTGGCGGTGCGCTCCAATCCGTATTTTGTTTTTCCGTACTTGCGCGGGTGATGACGGACGGGCATCTCGGTGATTCTTGCGCCGACAGAGTTTGCGTACACCGGGATAAAACGGTGCATCTCACCATATAAGCGGAAGCCTTCCAGGACATCACGGCGATAGGCTTTTAGCGTGCAGCCGTAATCGTGTAAATGTACGCCGGTGACATACGAAATCAACTTATTGGCAAGCATCGAAGGAAGGTTGCGCGTGACAGCGTTATCTTTGCGGTCTTTACGCCAGCCGCTGACGAGGTCATATCCCTCATCCAGTTTTGCAAGCAGCATGGGAATATCCGCCGGGTCGTTTTGCAGGTCGGCATCGAGCAGGATGATGATGTCGCCCTGCGAGTAATCAATGCCGGCGGCGATGGCTGCGGTTTGTCCAAAATTTCGGCGGAAGGAAACAACGCGCACATGCTCCGCGTCTTTTTCCGCGTACGCCTGCAAAATGGACAAACTGTTATCACGGCTGCCATCATCCACCAATACCGCCTCCCACGATTGCGGAAGGGTATTCATCACCTGATAGATGGCGTCAAACAAAAGGGGCAGGTTATCCTGCTCGTTATAAATGGGAATGACAAGAGAAAGGTTCATTTGTTCCTACGAAAAATACGCACATGGGATTCGGGTAAACATGATGTACCAACGGGCGAGCGCGGAAATTCATCAAACTGGTCAGGGTCGAAAAACTCTTTCCACGCCGGGTAATATTGGTCTTCGATAATGAAAAAGTCAGCAGTGGCTTTCCATTTTTCGTCCATTTCTTCGTTCCAATATCCAAACTTATAGGCTTCGGCGGTATCAGAGCCGCTCAAGAAAGTATACCCAGCATTGATTTGCGGTGGAAAGATTTTAACATCCGGCAAGTATAACAATGGCGCGGCAGACAAGCCGCCATGCCAGTAAACCAAACTGCCATCGGGAATAATTTCTCCTAAATACTCTCCCACTTGTTCATTTGCCGCAATCACATCCGTATCGCAGTCATTTACACGTCCATGCAAGACAGGCGAAAACACAACGCCCAGCAAAAGCGTCATACCCGCAAAGAACATGCCAAAAGTAGAAACCGCGCGCCACCGCCATCTCCAGATTATATATCCAACCAGAAGCGTCAACAGCCCAACGAGAAAGCCAAACGCTGCGGAAACAAATCGCATTGATTCATTAAGTCCAAGATGGAAACCATTGGATAGCAGCTCGCGCCATGTGACAAAGCCCGGCATGATTCTCATCTCGCGGATGCGCGGCGCGGGCAAGTTGACAAGTGTCCCGCCGATTTGCTCAAATGCGGAAAATCCAATACCGGCAGCGACAATGAGAAATATCAAAACCAACAAAATGAGCGACAACGCGCGCGGCTTATCTTCCCATGACTTGACCAAGACAACGACCAAGAGGATTCCAGCGACATTGAAAAAGGCGATATATGGGCTAAAGCAAAAGACGCAATAACGCATAACAATAGACGCCGTAAAGTGCATATACAACAAGCCAAAAAACAAGAGGAAAAGAAATATCGCCGCGTTGACATCCGCGCGTGATTTCCATTTGTTTATTTTTGCAATAAAGAGAATAGAAATAAGGCTGCCGGCTAATGGGATAAAATTAAAGCGAAACGCTTGAAAAAAGGAAAGGAAACGAGAGTGCAAAGAAACTTGCGGCATCCACCTAACGGGGTTCCAACTCCCTGTATACCTAAACTCCGCTGGTATATTTATAAAAGGCAGCCACGTCCACAACTGCAAGATAAGGGGCCAGTAAAGAAAGAAAAAAAAGGCGGTAACGAACACGCCCGCAGCCGTTAATCCCCATGCCTTCTTGCCATGCTGCCAGAATGCATACGCAATCAAAAGCGGAAATACTGGCAGCATATTTTGACGCACCATCATCATCACCCCGGCGAGAAAACCCGCGAGAGTCAACTCCCAAAATGAGCGTTTTTCGCCAAGCGCGAGCGCAAGCATCCACGCCAGCAAGCAGGCAACCGTGCTTTGTGTGGAAGCGCCGCTGTAATATTTGATAACAACCGGGCTAAGCGCAAGCGTCCACACTGCGCCCGCTGCCAGCCATTTTCCGCCAAGCCGCCGCGCCGCAACCCACGTGCCGATAACCGCCATCACGCCAAAAAAGACAGCAAGGTAGCGCCCTGTCCGAAGTCCGGGACCAAACAGCAGCTGAACATAACCAGGGATTAAAAAAGCAAGCGGCGCTTTGCCCATTGAAATACCGGGGTCAAAGGGGCTATATTTGCCCGTTGCAAAGAGATAGCCTTTTAGAAGATACGCGCCTTCGTCGAGATTGGAAACCGTGTTATATGCAAAATATATAGATTGGGCAATATAAACCGCCAACCCTAATAATGCAACAACATCCGCCGCCCAAAAGGGGATTTTTCTTTTTTGGAACAAAGCAGGTTTATACATGGCAATAAAAAGGGATGCAGTAAAGACCTGCATCCATAAAATCAAACGTTGGATTAATTCGCCTGCTGCTTTTTCAACCGCGCCATATCCGCGTCCACCATCATGGAAACGAGATCATTAAAGGACACAGCGGGTTCCCATTTCAAAATAGTGCGCGCTTTGGTCGGGTCGGAGATGAGCAAGTCTACTTCGGCGGGACGATAGAACTTCTCATCCTGCACGACATACTTCTTATAGTCCAGGTCAACGCGCGCGAAAGCGATTTCACAAAACTCGCGGACAGCGTGAGTCTCACCGGTACCAATCACAAACGAATCAGGCTCTTCCTGCTGGAGCATGAGCCACATTGCCTCTACATAGTCGCCTGCAAAACCCCAGTCGCGCTGAGATTCAAGATTACCCAAATGTAAATCATGCGCCATGCCTAATTTGATACGCGCCGCACCATCCGTAATTTTGCGGGTGACGAATTCCAAACCGCGTCGCGGACTTTCGTGGTTGAACAAGATACCGGAAGTCGCAAATAGGTTAAACGACTCGCGGTAGTTGACGGTGATCCAATGTCCGTATACCTTTGCAACGCCATACGGGCTGCGCGGATAGAAAGGCGTAGTCTCGCGCTGCGGAACTTCCAACACCTTGCCGAACATTTCGCTGGACGAAGCTTGATAAAAACGTATCTTTGGGTTGATGAAACGAATCGCTTCGAGCAAACGGGTAACGCCGATGGCGGTCACATCACCGGTCAACGCGGGTTGATTCCATGAGGTTGGCACAAAAGATTGCGCGGCAAGGTTGTAGACTTCGGTCGGCTTATATTCTTCGAGCAATGCAAGCAGCGAGCCTTGATCGTGCAAGTCGCCTTGCACAACCGTAATATCATCCAAAATATGGCTGATGCGTTCATTTGTAACGGTGCTGGAGCGGCGCGCTACGCCGACCACGTTATAACCTTTTTTCAATAACAACTCGGCAAGATACGAGCCATCCTGCCCGGTAATGCCGGTGATAAGAGCTGTGGGCATTTACATTTACTCCTTATTCAAAATTCAGTCGGTGAATTATACACTATGTCACGAAGCCGTTTTACGGTCGCGCCAGATTCCCCAAAAGAAGACCATCGCCCATAGGGCAAAAATAACAATCACCATTTGGGCGAACGGCATTTGCCCGCCGATATGATAATAACGGTTGGCGTACCATTGGCTGAAAAACAAAATGAAGATTGCCTCCATCAAGAAAACGCGACCAAGCCACACGCTGCGAGTCTTACGCAGCCATACCAAAGCATGACCCGCGAGAATCGCCTCCCATAAAAATAAAATCGTTCGGTAACGCGGATTGTCCCATTGGTCGCCGCCGCCGCGCATGGACGCAAAAAGAATCCAACCCCATACAACAACATTCAGCCACAGCCACAGCCTGCTTTCTTTATCATTCCATGCGGAGAGAAAAGAAAGCACAAGCACCGGCAGCATGGCGTACCATCCCGCCGCGCGCAGAATTCCGATAACGCGCCAAATGAGCGTGGTCGGTTCGACCAGCGCGGCAGGCAAAACGGGTTGGAAGAGTCCATACGTCATCACAAAAGGCAGGCGCAGCCATTCCGGCATTTCATCAAAAAGTTTTTGCACCCAGCCCGACCCGCGCTCCAGCTGGTAGACATCCCATTGCACAGCGAGTTTCAGCCAATCGCTGACCACATGCAGCGGGGAAGATGAATCGAATTCACCGGAACGATTCAACGCGGAAGATAGAAGGAACAAGCCGAGTACGAACACGACCAGCGCCGCGCCAATTCCCCACCACGAGATGGGTCTGCCCGCGCGGATAAAATACATCCACCCCCCAAACAGAATCAACGTCGCCAAAGCCACCACAGGCGAAACGAACAACATGCCAACGAGTCCAGCTGCGAGCCAAAATAAGCCAGAGTCGAAGATGTTACGTCTACCGCTTTCGCCCCGCGCTGTGACATTAACAAATCCCCATAATGAAAACGCGCTAAACGCCATGAGATATGGCTCGCGCATGGCGGAACCGCCGAGCAAAATACTTTCGGGGTACAGCGCATAAATCCAGCCGGCGGACAGCGCGAGTTTTACATCCCATAATTTATGGATGGACTTCCACAAAAACGGAAGCCCCAAAGCAGCCATGAATGCCGAGACCAACACCAACATCAAAGGACGATGCGCGTCAGGTGAAAGGAAGCGATAGACAAACGCGCTCATGGTGAGCAAGCCGCCATATTGGTCATAGGCATAACTTTGATTGAACGCGCCAAATAAACTGCGGTCTGAATCCGCCAAGTCCCAAGCCTGCGCGTCGCGGCGATGCGCGTCCGTGTAGATAAACCCCGCGCGGTCGTCTTCATCTTCGGGGTAGCCGTTGATGGGCAGCGCAAGGTATGTGGTCACGCCGCCGATGAAACGTAAAGCGAAAGCAAGCGCAACCATCCAAGCGAGAGTCTTTCCGCCGTTTGCCCAGCGGGTCGCATAAGATAGAAGGAAGAAGAAAAGAAGAAAGAGGAAAGAAAAAGCAAACCAGCCAATAAGCCAGCTGCCTTCTTGAAGGTAGGACAAAAGCGCGCCCAGCGATAACGCAAGCGGTAGAATCCAAAACAGGTCACGTGGTAAAGATTTGGTCATGCCTACTTTTTACCACAAAACAGAGATATGTACTTGAAGGCGCTATTCGTCAGAGACAATCCCCAGCAATACGGCGCGAACCATGCGGCGATAATTGTAAGTTTGCAGAAGGGGTTGATAATCCTCGCAGGTGACAAGCGTCAGCCACGATTTATCCTCATGCTTGAACGCGGAGGAAAAATCATTCGGCGCAATCTGTTTTGTCTCGCGCGCTTCATAAATATAGGTTTGACCGAAGGCGTGAATCTTAACGAAATCGCCGTAGCGCAATTCTTTCAGTTGATGAAAAATACCGGGCTTGTTGAGCGCATCCCAGACGTGACCTGTGATGACGGAATTTCCAGCCCAGGTTGGGAAGGCGGTTTGGTTGAGCCAGCCCGCGTTTGCGCCCAGCCAATTTACATCCCAGCCGGTTTCGGTCAACGGGACGCCGACAATGGGCGTGGAAATTTTTAGCGCGGGAATCTCAAGCCGAAGGTCGGAAAAATCCGCGTAGGTTTTGTGGTCAGGTTGCGCGGCGAGTTGGGTCTGATATCCAACTGGGAATCCAGTGGCGGGCATAGAATTCGAAGCAGTAAGCGCCGCGCTAATCGTAAAGTAAATGCGCGCGTCTGTGGCGCCGCCGCCGATTTTATTTCCGCTCAAATCTTCGATGGATGTCGTGCCGCAAACCAAGAGAAGATATTTTCCCGGGGAAAGCGCCGCGCCATTATTAACCATGATCGTGGAGATGTATGCGCCACCGCTATTTTGATACGACGCGGAGTTGATATGAATTTTCGCATCGGTAAGCGCCGCGCCTAATTTACAAGAATCCGTCTCGATGAGCGAATCCGCGCCCGCCTCGACAAACAAAAAATTTACAGGATTATCTGCCGCGCCGACGCTTGAATCATGTTTTACATCTTCGCTAAATTCAACCGTAATATGCGCGGGCGACGCAAGCAATACCGAGTTATTGAGTGGGTTTGAAGTTAATACAGCTGGCGGCGTTTCATCGAGAACATCGAGAATCTCGATTTCGATTTCCTGTATTTTGGATAAGCCATAATTATCGGTGGCTTGCGCGCAAACAAAATAAGTCGGCTTCGTTTCGTAATCGAATTTTACATTTGTCTTTATCGCGCTGCCATCAAGGGTGAAGGAGGAATTATCCGCGCCGTTGTTCGGACACAATGCAGAAGCGACTAATAAAAAAGTATGCGTATCCGTTGGGTCGGGGTCAGAGGCGGTGAGCGTTCCAACAGAAGTACCCACAGGTTGATTTTCCAAAACGGAATCGGGAGCCAGTGAAATTCCAGTCGGCGCGAAATCCCCCGCTGTGATTGCAATGTTATCAATCCCCACCCATTCATCATAACTACTGGCATTGGTCGTCATCACGCGCAACTCGATATGCGATTGATTGTCGGCTGCGGCGGGCAGGGTGATATTTACGGTTGTCACTTTCGTATTGCTTGCGTCTGTCGCGTCGGGAATGTAACCGGCGGGAATGTTGGTAAAGTCCCCGCTTGATCCTACGCGATAGTGCAAAGCGACTTGTTGAACCGCGTCATCGTTAAGGTCTATGTCGCGGACATCATAAGACACTTGAATTTGTCCCGCGTCAGTGGTGTCGAGAAAAATTTTGATGTAAGGCGCGTCGGCTGTCGCAGAGCCTTGCAGCGCGATGGTGGGGTCCGCGATGCCGCTGAATTCCGCGACGCCGCCATTGACAAGCGCGGTGTTCGATTGATTTGCGATAACGTCAACGGTCACGGATGTATCAGAAAGAATCGTTCGCGGGTCTACATCCACATCCGCGCTGGCAGCGTTGTCCCCAAGGTAACCAATGATAGAAGGGACGTTTCCCCAATTATCATTTACGGTAATCAGGGTTGCATCCGTCCAATCTTGCGAAAATGGAAGCGAAGCCTTTGTGCTGTTTGCCCGCGCGGAAATAACGCCAAAGGCAAATAAGACAAAAAGAATGGCAGGGAGTATGTAAAAAGTTTTTTTGAAAAATTTGGGGGTGATTACCATGTTGCCCCCTCCTGTGGGTAGTGCGTTTTTTACATTCTATCACGACATAAAAAAATCGTCACCTAAAAAGTGACTGTCATCTGCAAGATGACAGTCACTTGGTTTTATTCTAAAATCCTTCGAGTTTGCTCAAATCCGCGATGCCTTTGGACAAGTTCGCGATTTGCCCGACGAGCGCAAGGCGGTTCTGCTTGACCTTTTCATCTTCTGCCATGACCATGACTTTGTCGAAGAAGGCGGTGATGGTGGGGATGAGGGAGGTGACGGCAGTTAAGAAGTCGTCTACGGTTTGGAACGTGGTGCGTGTTCCGTTTAATGCTTGATAAAGATTCTTTTCTTCCGCTTCGATAAACAACTGTTCACTGATAACTGATAACTGTTCACTGGCTTTTGCCGAGCGAATAATTCTCACACACCTTGCAAACCCGTCCAGTGTAGTTGACCAATCTTCGCGGGCGACCCATTC
>DZBA01000392.1 GCA_022729775.1 Anaerolinea thermophila
GGCGGCTGGATTTGGCAATCCAGCCGAGCATCACGGCAATTCCCAGAGAGCCGTTTTTTTACTTTGATGGTTATTCTTTGGGCGACATTATATTTCCTATGGCATGGGCTGGCGCGCGATCAAATTGGAAAAATTAACAACAGCGGGAGTGACTACATTGTCCGTGTTGACATACGCTCCAGCCATGAGCGCGAAAGATCCGCCTTCAATGGATGAGTCTACAACATCGGCAATCAGGGTGCCATTTATATAGAGGATGAGGTGATTCTCGTTGCAAATCACGCGCATTGTATTGACGACGCCCGCGCCAGTAAGCAGCGCGTCGGTGCTTGTCCAATCAACGATGGCGGATATTTCTCCGTTCACTTGTTTGTCAATTCGATAGACGCCATCCGACGCGATTTTGAAGCGATAATGATTGTCCGCATCTACGACGCGGCACATTACCCCATAATCTGAATTTGCCGCTTCCCCTTCTACGAATTCGGTGTCTACGGTTACATCCACATTGGAGACAGCTATTGACGCTTTAAACCAATTGTAGCCATCAGTGGGAGTGTTGATGCGGTATTTTCCGTCTTCAATGACTGTCTCTACATACTCATCTTCACCGACAAACCAGTTGTTAGAGTTATCAACAAATTGTTCGTTGAGAAGAATTTGTTCCGCTTCGGGGGCGGTCTCCGGCGCAGATGTGGCTTCGACGGCAGGTGGCGCCTCTGCTGCTTGTGTGGAGGCGGGGGCTTCTGTCGCAGCATCGGGCAGTTCTTCTGCTACGGCGCAAGCTAAACTTGCCAATAACAAAACAGAGATTGCCAAAAGAAAACACCAAAAACGGATAGGTTTCATTTTTCTCTCCTTTTCAAAATGTGGATATTAAACCGGCGCTCCAAGCATTCCGGTTATTTGAATTTATTATACTGTGCTGGCAGGCATCTTTTATTGTGTGCACGCAAAGGTTGTCACCTGGGACTGCAAAATCTCCCGATTTTGCCTCGAAAGTCAGGAGACTTTCGAATCCATCCCTGACATGTTTTGCGTGCACACCTTTTATTTCACATAATTGACGCTGACTCTTCCTTATGCTATATTCAACCCCATGACCCTTAACCATCCTGCCCGTGAAGATGAATTGAATATACTCATTCGTGCCAAATATCCCATTTTGTACATTGTCTCATGGGAAGAGCGGCGCATCGAACAAACGCTGCGCCAAGTGGCGGGACAGCTGCGCAAGAAACTCTATGGCTGGACGATTACCACTGGCATCCTTCCGCTGGATGGATACGATGGCTTGATGCCCGACCCTTCCACTGCCGCGCCGCTGCGCGCTTTGGATGCGATTGCCTCATCGCAAGAATCCGCGATTTTCGTCCTCAAAGATTTTCATCCCTTTTTGGATGACCGCCATCCGATGCCAGACCAACCCGTCGTCGTGCGCCGGCTGCGTGACATCACCAGCCAGTTGAAGGAAAGCCGCAAGACGCTTATCATCCTTTCGCCGCTGCTGCACTTTCCGCCCGAATTGGAGAAAGACATCATCGTACTGGATTATGGTTTGCCCACGCTCGATGAAATGGCGCAATCGTTAGAGCGCGTGATTCGTTCCGCGCGCGAGGTCAGCGGGATGCAAGTGGAGCTCGCGCCTGAAATGCAGGAAAAGATTCTCTCCGCCGCGCAAGGCTTGACCTGCACCGAAGCGGAAAACGTCTTTGCCAAATCGCTTGTAATGACGCGCGTGTTGGATGTGGATGTCATCATCGCTGAAAAAAAACAAATCATCCGCCGCTCGCAAATCCTCGAATATTTTGAAGCCTCCGAAAACATGAATTATGTCGGCGGCATGAGCTTGTTAAAAGAATGGCTTGGCAAGCGTTCACTTGCCTTTAGCGAACGCGCCCGCCAGTTTGGACTCCCTGAACCGAAAGGGCTGCTCTTATTGGGCGTGCAAGGCGCGGGAAAAAGTTTAATAGCAAAAGCTATCAGCAGTCAGTGGCGGTTGCCGCTTTTGCGCCTAGACCTCGGAAGCCTGTTCAGCGAGTTGGTTGGTTCTTCCGAGCAAAATATGCGCACAGCCTTGCGCCTTGCGGAATCTGTTTCGCCGTGCTTGTTGTGGCTCGACGAATTGGAAAAAGGACTCGCGGGTGTTGCCAGCTCGCATCTTTCGGACGCAGGCACAACCGCGCGCGTCTTCGGAAGTTTCCTAACGTGGATGCAGGAAAAAACCGCGCCTGTCTTCGTCGTCGCCACTGCCAACGACATCAGCATCCTTCCGCCGGAAGCGCTGCGTAAAGGTCGCTTCGATGAAATCTTTTTCATTGACCTGCCCAATCGAAATGAACGCCGTGATATATTTTCCATTCACATCACCAAGCGCGGACGTGACCCGCAGAAGTTCGATTTGGATGTCCTTGCGCGGCTGAGTGAAAATTTCTCCGGCGCGGAAATCGAGCAGGCGGTCATCTCTGCTTTGTACGACGCGTTTGAAACAGACCGCGATCTGACCAATGAGGATATTGCTACCGCGTTGAAGAACACAGTCCCGCTTGCGCAGACGATGGAAACAAATATCAACAACCTTCGAAATTGGGCGCGGACTCATGCGCGTCCTGCTTCGCCGGTGAATTGGACGCCCGGGATGCATCACACGCCCGGTTTACGCCAAATGGAATTATGAGACTCTTTTATCCTTTACACAGTTCCGTTCGCCGCAACCTTGCTTTCTTCGAGAGGTTGCTGGCTGCGTTTGCGCTTGCCGCATTCATTTATCTTTTAACGCGCGTCATCCCGGTCTATCCATTGTATTGGGACGCGGTAATCGCCGTTCTGGTATTTTTTCTCACGCTGGCTTCACCGGTAGCGGGATATTTCGCGGCGGTGGCGGCAGCCATATATCCGCTGTACGATGTCTCGATGTATCTCGCTGTGATTTTCCTTGCAATCACCATCATCGGTCAACACGGCTTGATAGGCAACTTGAACGGCGCATTGCTCGCGCTCGCGTCTCCGCTGCTGGGAGCGGTGTACCTTGCATGGGGAATTCCTCTGCTGGGCGGGTTATGGTGGGGACCTGCAGGCGGCGCGCTAATGGGAGCGTTTGCCGCGTTGTGGGGAATGATTCTTGCGGGCATGG
>DZBA01000393.1 GCA_022729775.1 Anaerolinea thermophila
ACTTCTTCTCACGCCGCCGACCCGCAAGCCCCGAAGCCCCTGGGCGTTTGTATCTTGGCATCTGCGCGCCCGGCACGCGCATGAAAACCATTCTGATCCGCGCCTACGTTGCCTATCTCTCCGCTGCGCAAAAACTCTACAACGAAAACGGCAAATACGCCGACCCCTGGATGACGTTGGTGGGCTACTTCAACTCCATGCGCGAATTGGGCGGTATGCGCCGCGTCACCGATGATGCAGTCCGCACCCGTTTACGCACGATGGATGAGCGCGGGCTGTCCAAACGATATATTGAATCAGATCGAATCGAAGAACTCACATCGCGCAAATCTGCAACCGATATTCCGCGCATTTTGGATCGGCTGGAAAGCGTCTTTGAACCGCCTGTGGAAGGCAAAAAAAATCCCAAAGCCGCGCCCTACGATGTGGTGCTTGCCACAAATATGATCTCAGTCGGCGTGGATGTGAACCGCCTGGGCTTGATGATTGTCGCCAGCCAGCCCAAAGCCACCTCCGAATATATTCAAGCCACCAGCCGCGTGGGTCGCGCCTTCCCCGGCATGGTCTGCACGGTCTACAACTGGGCGCGTCCGCGTGATCTGAGTCACTTTGAACGCTTTGAACATTATCACGCCACATTCTACAAACAGGTCGAAGCGTTGTCTGTCACCCCATTCTCGCCGCGCGCGCTGGATCGCGGATTGAGCGGCGTGTACGTCTCGCTGGTGCGCCTGCTGGAAAATGAATTCAACAAAAATGAGAATGCAGGCAAAGTTTCCTTGCCCAACGACCTCATCACCGCTGTGGAAAAAGAGATCAGCCACCGCGCGGGCGTTGTGGCAGTCAAAGGAAAGACCGAAGACCTGGTGAAAGCCATGCTTAAATCGCGCCGTGACGAATGGCAAAACAGGGCTTCAACCACATTGGACGGCGGCATTCTTTCCTACAACAAATATGGATCAGATCGCGCCGTGCCGCTGCTCAAACAACCGACAGAAGAAGCGGAGACCTTGTTCTTCTGTTTGAACTCCCTGCGCGATGTGGAGCCGCAGATCAAATTGCTGCTCAACGATCACGACATGGATAACGAGCCTGAAATAAAAATTGAAGAAAATGCCGCGCGAGAAGGACGGGAATAAATGGACAAATCAAAACTAATCACCCGTGTCGGTGAAGTACGTCCGAGTCAATTGATGTTTACCTACGGCGTAGGCGCGCTGGTTGACCTGCCCAAATTATCCGTAATTGTCTCTGGTCTCGACGACTGGCAGCTCAACCCCGAATACTGCCACACCATTGTAGAAAGCCGCCTGTTGCAGGCGGTTCAATTCCACTTACATCATGTCGAGCGCATGGTCACACCGCCGCTGGTGGTGGATGAAAACGGCGAAACCAACCCTGATTCCCCGTCATTTTATGCGGGCGTTCCCGTTGCCACTTTTCCGCGCTGGATGATTTGTCCGCGTTGCAGACTGCTCGCGCCTTTGAGTTCCAATTTATTCAAGTTGGATACAGACTTATACCACCCCGACCAAACTTGCTATCGGCATACCAATTGCCAAAAGTCGCATGAACCGGAAGTGATCCCCGCCCGTTTTTTAGCCGCCTGCGAAAAAGGTCACCTCGATGATTTTCCCTGGGTCGAGTTCGTTCATCGTCAAAAAGAAAGCATCTGCGACTCGCCGCAATTGAGGATATATGAACGCGGACCTTCAGGTGAAGCGCGCGACCTTGAAGTGCGCTGCGAAACCTGCAAAAAGAGTCGCCGCATGTCTGATGCCTTTGGCATGGAAAACCGCAAGCAGTTACCCATGTGTCGCGGGCGGCGTCCGCATTTGCGCGATTACGCTGTTGAAGAATGCGCCCATCAAATCCGCCCGATCATTTTGGGCGCTTCCAATACCTGGTTCCCCGTTTCTTTGAGCGCCATCGCCATTCCAGTTTCTGCGGATGTGGTTATGCAATTGGTGGAAGAAAAATGGGCAAAATTGAGAAGCGTGACGAGCCTAGAAATCATCTCGTTTCTACGCAACACAGGCGATCTTAACAAGTTAAGCCAGTATTCCGATTCGAAGATATTTGAGGCGATCCAAGCCTATAAAAATCAGGAGCAGGAAAATGGCTCCACGCGAAAGAAACCCGATCTCAAAACGCCGGAATGGAAAGTCTTTGTTGAACATGATTCCAACTTAAATGATGGTGAAAATTTCAAACTGCGCGCCGTTTCACCTCCGCCGTCAGCGGCGGGTTTTATCAAGCAGGTTGTTCTGGCTGAAAGAGTGCGCGAAGTGACCGCCCTGGTTGGTTTCACTCGCATTGACGCGGGCGGCGGCGAACAGGATGAACCCGAAATGGATATTCCAACATCCACCGCGCCGCTTGCGCGCAATGCCCCAACCTGGGTTCCTGCCAGCGAAGTGCGCGGCGAAGGGATTTTCATCCAGTTTGATGAAGAGCGCATTCGCGCCTGGCTGAATAAAAAGGAAGTGAAAGAAAGGGACGCGCTCTTCTTTGAGGCGCATAAAAAGTGGCGCAAATCGCGTGGAATTGAAGAGCCGGAAAAATTCTACCCTGGCATGAGATATGTTTTGCTTCACTCCTTCTCGCACGCGCTAATGCGCCAACTCGCGCTGGAATGCGGCTATGCATCTGCGAGTATTCGCGAGAGAATTTACTCATCCGAAGCCACAACAGACGATCAACCCAGCATGGCGGGCATCTTAATTTACACCTCCGCACCCGATAGCGAAGGCACTTTGGGCGGCTTGGTTAATTTGGGCGAAACTGACACACTCGGGCTGCACATCATGCGCGCCCTGGAAAGCGCCATGTTGTGCGCAAATGACCCGCTCTGCGCCGAACATGCGCCGAGCCGTCAGGGTCACACCGTCCACGCTGCGGCGTGCCATGCCTGCCTGTTCGCGCCAGAAACATCCTGCGAACATGGCAACCGCTACCTGGACCGTTCCACTTTGGCAAAGACGGTTGAAATAGACTCATTAACTTTCTTTGATGAGCCATGAAAAAGATCACCGTCCCAGAAATGGTCGTTCGATTTATTGAAGACCTACCCAACGAGTACATCAACCGCGCAGCAATCTTTTTACAAAAAGAGACACAGTTGGATTTTGC
>DZBA01000394.1 GCA_022729775.1 Anaerolinea thermophila
CACGGCGCTTCCACCGTCGCGGAAGAAAACTTCAACCAATTTGTTCAGCACGAAGCCATTGAAGTTCATCTCGCCACAAACTTCCTGACCATGTTCTTCGACAACATCCCCGCTGATTTCAAAAAGGAAATTTACGCGTGGCTGGATGTTAATTCCGCTGGCGAGCGCAAACCCGGCATGACCGATGAACAGTTCTATTACAAGGCGCGCAAAAACGCGGTGGGACCGTTCAAGGCGAAATCCTACGCGCTGCCGGAAGAAGCCAAAGCCAAACTCGTGGCAGCATGGGAAGCGCAGTTCGATAAACTGTTCGGACTGCTCGGCTTGAAAGATACCAGGCAATACACCGAAAAATTCATTACCCCGGTTAATGTTGCGCCAGTTCTCGCGGATTACGTCAAAGAAGCCGCCGCGCAGGAAGACGTCAGCGATTTAGCCGATTAAATTATTACGCATTACACAAACCTCACCATGCCTCAATCTGATCAAGGCATAACAAAAGATAGATACATGCTCATTCCCCGCACGGCGATTTTTCTCCGGCGCGGGGATGAGTATTTGTTGCTCAAAGGCGCGCCGACCAAACGCCTATGGGCAGGGAAATATAACGGGCTGGGAGGTCACGTCGAGCGCGGCGAGGATGTCCTCTCTGCTGCAAAACGCGAGTTGATGGAAGAAGCCGGTCTCGCCGCCGATTTATGGTTGTGCGGCATGGTGATTGTAGATACGGGCGAAGTTGGAATTTGCTTGTATGTGTTTTGCGGTGAAAATAGCCGGGGTGAGATTCAACCCAGCGCGGAAGGAAAAGCCGAGTGGGTCAGAATGGACGCGCTCTCTCTCCTCCCTGTGGTGGAAGATTTGCCCATCCTCTTGAATCGAATTCACAATATAAAACGCGGAGACCCTCCCTTTTCCGCGCGTTCATATTATGACGAAAACGATAAATTGAAAGTTGTGTTTGGAAATTGACACAAAACGCTCGCGCAGGTTTGACAGCCTGCGCGAGCGTCGTAAATGTCGAAATTAAGGAATTTGGTAACTCTGCAATTCGGTTGTAACTGAAAACACAGTCCCGCCAAAGTCGCCATTCTCAACCGATTTGATATATCCCACGCCGGGCGCATACCAAATCAAAGTAATGCCGGTGTACTTGACCGGAACTTGAATGCCTTGAAAGTCGGTCATAATATCCACATTTGAATTGGCTTGAAGTTTCACGGTTTCAAAAGTTCCCGCGGGCACAGTTACGCTTTCCCTTCCCATTTCCTGCATCGTAACAGAATAAGTTCCGCTGGATGGCGATTGTTGATCGCCGGGCATTGCCATCGTCCCCTGCATTTTCAAATCATATTGCCATTGCATTCCGCTTGTAATCTCACGCGGCAAACTAATGCCCGTCACGTCAGAAGTCATAAACTCTGCGGTAATGCCTTGCGTGGAAATCCCCGCCGCGCTGCCCCCGCCAATTTGAAGCGCTTGCAATCCATCCTGTCCGCAGTGCCATTCCTGCGCGCGCGAAACGCCATCGAATTGGGAAGTCAGCGTAAAACCATCTACGCTCACATTTGTAATGGTATCTGTGTAATTGAACGAGCCGCTGGGACCGCCGGCGCTGGCGTACGTCCACGCTGCGCCCTGCTTGACAGGGTATAGGATGTTTTCGCATGTGCCGCTAGTCCCCGAGCTGACGCCACTGGTCGTGCATGAAGTCAAACCGATGAGAATAGTAAGTACAGTAACAACGAGCCATGTTGTAAGTCGCATTGTGCCTCCAAGTGTGGTCTTTACAGAAACAAGATGACAGTCACATTATACGGACTGTCATCTATAAAATCGTAATATTTTCCTGTTAAAAACCAACTACCATTTCAACAACGACATGGTGAAAATGCTGCCCATGCCGGGCTCGCTTTCCACATTCAACATTCCCTTATGCTGTTGGATAACCTGCTTTGTAATCGAAAGCCCAATGCCAAGACCGCCGTACAATTCATCGCTGTTGGAAATTTCAAGATGGAAAAAGCGATCGAAAATGCGCTGACGGATATCGGGCAAAATGCCAATGCCCTGATCTTCCACAGAAACAAGAACATGATCGCCCTGCGACGTGAGACGGATTTCAACAGGCTTGTTCGGCGCGTTAAATTTAATGGCGTTATCTACAAGCGCAATCAAAGCGCGCTCCAAAGAACGCGGGTCGCCCTGAACTTCCGGCACGCCGCGATCGCCTTTGAGTTTTAGCGTAACCTGCCGCGCCAGCGCCTTCGCCTCATATTTACTGATGACATCTTCCGCGATCTTAACCATGTTCACAGGCTGGAATTCAGGCAAAACCAAGTCAATCTCTTGCAGGAAGAGAATATCATTAACCAGTGTTGTAATTTGCTCGACGTTACGCGCAACTGTATCTATCGTAGAGTTCAACTCCGCGCCGCTGACCATCCCCTTTTGAAGCGTTTGCAAATACCCACCCGCCACCATAAGCGGCGTGCGTAATTCATGCGCAACCGTGCTGAGGAATTCACGCCGCGCAAGGTCCTGCTCCGCGAGCCGCAAATAAGCATCCGCGAGTTCCGAAGCGCGCAAACGTAAATCCTCGGTTGCCATGGTGTCATTCTTGCGCAAACGGTCGCTGATTTCAGCCACCATCGCCATCGCCACAGAGGGGCTCTTTTTCAAAACGCGGTTGAAACCTTCCTTATCCAGTTCCAGCACAACCACATTTGTTTTTGTCTTTACAGTCGCGGCGCGCGGCGCGTTATGAATCAACGCCATTTCGCCAAAATAATCCCCGGCGGTGAGCGTGGTTAATAAACGCACTTCTGCGTCATTAATAAGTTTTGTCACCTCAAAGTCACCTTCGAGAATCATGTAAAAAACATACTCGATCTGACTTTCCCTGCACACCACTGTTCCAGGCGGATAAGTCTTGATGCGACTGTTGATAATAATTTCCTGCACCTCCTCGGCTCTAATGCCGGGAAATGCGCGCGGAATAATTTTAGCAGGGGCGCGTATGGTTGTCATAGTGCGTATATTTTATCACGGCAAAGATTGACGCGCTTAACCCATTTGGACTATTTTCCTTGCACTATAATTACGAAAAAGGAT
>DZBA01000069.1 GCA_022729775.1 Anaerolinea thermophila
ATCAATCCATGTGAGCGAGAATGCGCTGGTGGGCGGTCTCCACATCCATCTCCAGCACAGAGACCAATTTATCCCGCCCATTCTCGCCTGCGACAATTTCCAGGCGCGACTTGGGAACGCCAAGAACTTCGGCGAGGAAATTCACCAATTCAACATTGGCTTCGTCATCGGCGGGGTCGCTGGCAAGATGCACCTTGATTGTGCCATCGCTCAACACGCCGACAATTTGATTTTGACTCGCGCGTGGGGTGACGCGCACAGCCAACGCCGATCCACGCTGACCGTCATGAAAATCGTATTTTCTAGTCATTGTTCACCTCAACTCATTGAAAGAAGAATGGATATTAGCACGCGGGAAATAAGTTCAACCGCGATAATTAATATCAGCGGACTGAAATCCATCATACCCGCCATAGGTACCACGCTGCGTATCGGATTCAAGAAAGGCTCGACGATCCGGTCCAACGCTTCGCGCACAGGATGATATGGCGGAAGAAAGAACGAAAGGATAGCCGACGCAATCACAATCCACGTAAACAATTCGGCAATAATCTTGATGAACAAAGCCAAAGCTGCGAAACTCATTAAGCCTCCGTTTTATATTGACGCGCGCCCACAATTGAAGTCCCAATTCGCACAAAAGTCGCGCCTTCATGCACTGCGACTTCGTAATCCGCGCTGGTTCCCATCGAGAGCTCGGAAAAATTCGCCTGCGGAAATTGCGATGCCAGATATGTTTGCAAGCGTTTTAACTTTTGAAAAAATGGGCGTGAAAATTCAGCGGTATCGCCCAGCGGGGGCATGGTCATCAACCCACACATGCGCAAGTTGGGAAGCGAAAGAACCGCGTTAACCTCTTCCAACAGAGCCTGCCAACGCGCCTCGTCTGATGCCTCCCACCCCGATTTGCTTTCCTCGCCGCCGACATTGAATTCCAGCAGCACAGGTAAAACGCGCCCGGCATCCCTGCAAAACCCATCCAATTTTTTCGCAAGTTTCAGGCTATCCAAAGAGTGTAAGTAGTTAAAGTTCTCTGCCACGAGTTTTGCCTTGCGACTCTGCACGTGACCAATTAGATGCCATTCTACCGTAGAAAAATTGGACAAATATTGAATTTTCATAACACCTTCCTCTGGATAATTCTCCCCCAAAATGGAAACGCCCGCGTCAATTGCCGCGCGTACCACCTCCATTGGCTGCTTCTTTGTAACTACCACCAAGCGCACATCGGACGGGTCGCGTCCCGCGCTGCGGGCAGCCGCCGCAATATGGTCTAACGCCTGTAAATATCTATCTCGAATGGATTGCATCAGTTCGCTCATATCTTAATTTTACCGCGACAGCGCCATCAACGCGCCAAATCTGCCGGTTTTTCCCTTCTCTGCGCGATGCGAAAACCAATCTTCGAGATGACAAGCGGTGCATACGCCGGATACCTGCACTTGCTCCACGCCTGCCCTTTTGATCTGCAATTCATTCGACGCCCACAGATCAAGATACACGCCGCCATTTTTTCTTTGGACAATGCGCTCCACATCTTGCGGAAATTTTTGTTGAAATTGGGCAATCACTTCCGCGCCGACTTTGTAATGGTCAACGCCAATGGAAGGACCAACACCCGCGATGATATTCTTCGGGTCACAGCCGTAATGAGATTTCATTCCTTCCACAGCCGCGCCGCACACGCCGCGCAATGTCCCCTGCCAGCCGGCGTGCGCAATGCCAACCACATTTTTTTTCGGGTCGTGAAAAAGGATCGGGACGCAATCGCCAAACCGCATGAAGAGAGTCACCGCGGGGTTATCCGTAAAAATAATGTCAGCGTAGGTCGCGGGCGCGGAAAGCGGGCGCGGCGCATCGGCGTACACGACATCTGTTCCATGCACAAGCCAGACATCGTGAATCGAATCCGCGCTGCGTCCCATCGCGTTGAACAAGCGGATGCGATTCTCTGCCACATGCGCGGGGTCATCTCCCACCGAGCCGCCGACGTTGAGCGAAGTCCACGGCGCGGGACTCACGCCGCCGCGCCGCGTAAAAATCGCCTGCTTAACTGAATTTGGGAAAATTTCAAATTGGTAATAACGAAGTCCATCAAGGTCGTGAAAAGACATTATTGGGAAGCCTGCTGTATTTTTGATTTTTTGATGTAATACTGGCGCGTCTCGCTCATGGATTCTTCGATGTTGGGATAGGCAAACCACGCGGTTGTGAATCCGAACAGGGCGCCGGTCAACGCGCGTAAATATGGCGTGCTTTCGCGGTATGGGATGATAGACGCGAACCATGTCCAATTGAATTGGCTGAACAGCTGCGAGAATCCATCCAAGCCGATGGGGGCGATGCCAATCAACAACCACAGTAAGAAAGGCAGGGTTTTAAGTCTGCGCCCTGTCGCGCCATATAAAAGACCGAAAAATAAAATGGCGAGATAAATCGCGGTATCGCGTTCGCAGAGCGCGATTTTGTAGCCAAGTTGTTCATCGCCGATGAAATCGCGCGCTTGAAATCGCGTAACGCTGTACGGGTCGCTGAGGTTGGGAATCCCCGTCGCCTGCTCGAAGGTTTTCGCGCCCTCGACATGTGCCTCTTCCAGCGGATAGTACAGCTGCTCGCCAAAGAGGAAGAAGGAACGAAAGCCAAATTGATGGCAAAGCGGCTTGTAGATTGTATAAATGGCGCGCGCGGGAATTTCCGCGCCGACCTTCATCAATGTCGGCGCGAGAAAAGGCAAGCCAATATAGAAAAAGATAAAAAGGTTGATGAGGAACAAGTAATGACGCGCAATCCAAAACGAGATGCGGTCACCGGTTGAAACGGTTTTTCCTTTTTCAACGCGGGCTTGATATTCCGTATCGCCGAGTCTTTCGAGTTGGTCTTTCCTGTCGGCAGCCGCGCCGAGATACATCTGCAATTTTTGGCGCGTGATGGGCGCTTTTGCGACGTAAGGTCCAACCTCTATTACGGGAATCTCCAAGCCATATTTGGAAGCCAGCGCGGGATCGGAGTCAATATCCACTTCGATCAGGCGGTGCGGAAATTGCGCTTGCAGCGCGTTCAAATCAGATTTGACATCTTCGCAAAGGTGACAGCCTTGACGGGTGTACAGGGTGACATTCAACATTTGCTTCTATAACCCAAAATCAAACCAGAAGAATTGCGCGCGCTGGGCGATAAGTTCAAAGATGCCGGTAAAAAGCATAATGCCAATGATGACCAAAATCACGCCCATTGCAATTTCAACATAGCGCATGGTCTTGCCGTAATTCCGCAAAATGTTCGTCACCCATTCGATGCCAAGCGCGGCGATGAGGAAGGGAATTCCCAGCCCGATGGAGTAGGCAGTAAGCAGGGTCGCGCCCAACCCAATCGAACCGCCGTTGAGGACAACGGTGAGAATCGCGCCGAGTACAGGTCCCACGCAGGGAGACCAACCCGCGGAAAAGAAAACTCCCATCAGCGCAGAGGAGGCATATCCCCATTTGGGGTCGGGCGCTTGCTGCACGCGCGTATCATACGCAAGGAAGGGAATGTGGAACACGCCAATCATGTGCAAACCAAAGACCACCACGACAATTCCACCAATTTTCGCCAGCCAATAGCGGACGTCAAAAAGCAGGCTGCCGGCAAAGGCGGCGACAACGCCGAGCAAAACAAAGACGACGCTAAAGCCCAGCACAAAAGCCAGCCCATGGCTAAATGTCACCCAGCGGTTTGATGCGGCGCTTTTTTCACCGCCTGCGGCAAGTCCGCCAAGATAGCCGACATAAGCCGGGACAAGGGAGAATACACACGGCGAAAGAAAAGAAGCCAACCCCGCCACGAACGCAAGTCCAACGCTAATTTGTGAAATATCCATTTTTATACCTCATAAAAATTTGAACGTTCCGATAAAGTAATACAGGCTTAAGCCTGTATTACGCTTTCATTTCTTTCACGCTGACAATTGTGCCATGCTCCGGGTACGTCATGCGCTGTTCTGATTGCTGCAAGGTAATGTACGGAGTCGTCCAGCGGAAAATCCACTTGGCGTCTTCGGGCGTAACGTTGATACAGCCATGCGAGCGGCGCTCGCCAAAATCGTTATGCCAAAACGCGCCATGAATGGCAATGCCATCGCCGTGAATAAAAGTATTCCATGGCACAGCCGGGGTGGAATATCCCGCTTGCGTATCGCCCGCTGTCATATTCTTGGAAACAATCTTCCAATGCGTAAGCATATCGCCAACCGGCGTGGCAAGCTCGTCAGAAGGCTCGCCGTATTTATCAAGTGTTTTCCCAGTTGCGACACGGCAGAAAAATACTTCGTTATTTCCTTCAAAACAAGACAAGGTTTGATAAGTTACATTGACAACGATTTTCTTTTCGTTGGGGTCAATGTTCGGGCTGATGGGCTTCACGTCCTCATCGGTGAGGATTTTCGCGCCCGCGCCATCGAACCAGAAGAATTCGCCATACGCGCCATAACCGTAACCGTGTCCGTTGGCGTCTTCATTCCAGCGATATTCGGTAAAGCCGTTATTCTGGCGGATGCGGTCAATCCACACCACTTGACCGTAATACAAGCGCGGCGGAAATTGATAATCATAATGATCCTTCAACCACGGGGAAGCGGCTGCCCCTTCCAACGTCAACTCGACATAAGGGACGGTAATCTCCGCCCAAAAGCCGGGCTGCCCGCCGGGGATTTCCATGATGGGCGCGTTGGGCAAATTTCGCGTGGGCTGCACGCGCGAAGACCAAATATATCCCTGCTCGGTCTGCAAATATTTTTGATTGGTCAACGCGGGAACAGAACCAACCACTTCGCGCGTCCAGGGGAGAAGCGTATCCGCTTTCAAAACAGCAAGCGAGGTATCCACGCCGTTGGCGTCTATTGGGCTGGGACGGCTGCGAATGTCGGTATCGTCCACCAGCCGCCCGATGATGTCCGCAGCGGGGAACTGCGGCAATCGCTTTGGGGAATAAAGTCTCTCGTAATATGCGTCAACATTAAAGGGCTTGAATGCCAACGCGCCAAGTCCTGCGCCGGCAACCTTAAGAAAATCTCGACGGGAAATTTTTCTATTCATACGTTCACCTTTGTGTAGATATGTAGAACAGGCTTCAGCCTGTTCTACAAAGCATACCTGCAAACAAAACCATCGTCAACAGGGATGTGAGAAATAGATTAATCTTTCAAATAAGATTCCAGCGCGCGCAAACAATTTGCGCTTAATTTATGCCCGACCTCATCTTCGCAGTATGTGATTTGCGCGCCAGCCTGTTCAAGCGCGAGCATGGATTCGCGCGCGCGGTCAATGGATATCATTTGGTCTTGCGTGCCATGCGCGACGAAGATGTTTTTTCCAGCCAGCGGCTTTTGCGCCAACAACGCTTCCATGCCGGCCGGGACAAACCCCGCGAGAATTCCCATCTTGCGGACTCGCTGCGGATATAACACGCCCACCATGCTGGTCATCGCCGCTCCCTGGCTAAATCCCATGATGTCGAACTGCGCGGAGTCAACGCCCACCGAAGCGGAGTATTCATCCACCAATTGAATCAGCGCATCGGCGGCGGGTTTGAGCTTCTCGAAACTGGGCTTGCCAAATGTGGAAGGGTCGTTGGGTCGCCAGGAAAATCCGCTGGGGTCGGCGTTGTGCGGCGCGCGCGGGGCAATCATCCAATAGGCGGAAGAAAGCGCGCGCGTAAAAATCCACATCGAAGTTTCGTCGCCGGTCCAACCGTGAAGCATGACCAACAAGCGCGGAGTTTCCGCCTGTGACGCGCGGACGCGCAGCGTCCAATTTCCAAAAGTGATGAGGTCTGTGTTATTCGCCGCTTGCACGTTTGGTAATCCAATCTAAGGCGGCAAGCGAGAGAAGAATCAAGCCAATGGGAACAAACGCGCCGAGCAAACACAAGAAGCCCATCATCGCCGCGCCCGCGCCATAAATGAGATAAATCAAGCCGATGCCGATAATGAAAAGCAAAAGGATCGCGCCGGCAACCAGCTGCGTATTTGTATCTTTAACATATTTACGAAGATCACGGGTCATGCGCTCACCTTTTCGGGATGCGAAGTCTTGATGACTTCACAAGGTCTTTTACCGAACACTTTTTTGCGAAGGCGATATTGCCACGAAGTCACTTGCTTGATTTGCGGCAGGACTTCTTCCACAGCCTTTTCGCCCAACTTGATGACATCGGGGACGACGACCTTATCGAGCAGGTCAATATGATGCGCATCGGGTCGGACGATGACATCAGGCGCGTCGAGTTCCAAGCGGAGGTTCGCCACTGCGCGGCTGCTGACATCCACTGCGCGCATAAAAATATCATACGCCTGAACAAAATGCAGCCGCGTAATCTGCTCCACAATTTGACGCGGGACAATGCTCGGCACGGGAATCGTATACGGGCGGATGGGCTTATCCATCGGGTCGTTGAGCGTCACCGCGATAATCGGAAGGTCCGGCGAAAGCAAACGCGCCACCGTCACCGGGACAGGGTTCAACACGCCGCCATCCATCAATTCCAGGTCGCCCCAACGATGCGGCGGAAAAACGCCCGGCAGCGCAATCGTGGAAAGGAGCGCGTCTTTCAACTTCCCTTCGGAAAGGATGACCTCGCCGCCGGTTTTGATATTGACTGCCGTCACCGCGCACGGGATGAGCAAGTCATGAAATGTTTTTTCACCGACAACCTGATCCAGCCATTTACGCACGCCGGAGAGTCCCAGCAGCGCGGGACCATCCTGCGAATCGCGCCCGTATAAATGGGTTTGGTCAACCGAAGAAAATATCCGCTCCATTTCAGCGGATGAATAGCCGACAGCATATAAAACGCCGACGACGCCGCCAAAACTGGTGCCGGCAACCGATTTGATTTTATAACCTTCTTTTTCGAGGCGGCGAATAACGCCAATGTGCGAATTTCCTTTGGCTCCGCCGCCGCCTAATGCAAGTGTAATTTCCATAAGTTTTGTATTATACCTTTTATGGGTTTGGGTCGCGGATGAGCCAGACCGCCATGCCGCCGCCAATGAGCGCGGCAAAAATCAAAAAGGCAACCCACACGCGGGATGAAACCTCGCGCGGCGCAGGCGCCTCTGCCGGCGGGGTTTGCGTTGCGGTTGGAGATGCGGAAATCAAAGTCGGGGACGCGACAAAAAACGGCGTGACCGTCACCACCACAGGCGCAAGCGTCACCGGCGCGGCAGTCGGTATCACAGGCGCGGGTTGAGTCGCGCCGCGCTTGACAAGTAATTTCTGTCCCTGCTGAACAACAATCTCTTCCCCAAGATTATTCAAGGCTTGCAGTTCCTTGATTTTTGTATCATATTGAATCGCAACCGCCCACAAGGTTTGACCATATTCGACAACGTGGTACACATCGCCATTGGGTTCCGCAGTGTTGACTCCAACCGGGATGATGTATTGACTCGCGCCAGTCACATTCGAGCCTTCCGGCACGCTGGTCAAAATATTAGAAGCCTGCTCCTGCATTTCACCGGAAGTGGTCGCGGCGGCGGCATCGAGCGCGTAATAATACATCCCGCCGTTTTGCGCAATGCCCGCGCCGACATGCGTGTAATTGACAGAAAGCATCGTGTTCATGTGCTGCTCATCCTGCCAGCCCTCGGGGACGCCGTTCCACGCCAGCGGCGCGCCGGATGCGATGATATTTTCGGAACGAAATCCGCCCATCGAAAGGTCGCCCGCCAACGGAAAACCCAGCGCGAGCAGCTGCTGTGTGTACGTTGTGCCGGGACGGTCATGCGTGACATTGCCCGATGAAGCCATATAATTTGCCTGAGCCTGCGCGGACTGCATCAGCGCGGAATGTTCGGTCAGCGCAAAAAGTCCGCGTGAAGCGCGCAGGGAATTGACGGCGTTTATCAACTGCTGCGGCGTATTAATGGTCTCGCGTTTTGGCTGCGCAGATACAGTTTTGGGGACAAGCAAAGGCATCAGCGCCAGCGCGCAGAGTAGCAAAAAATATTTTCTGTTCATGGGTTAAATCTATCACAAAAATATCAAGATGAAAAAAAAGATTCAACCGCTGTAGGTCACGCTTAAAGCGTGACCTACATGTCATTCCGAACGAAGCAAGGAATATTTCAGAGACTATTCGGTTTAACATATTTTTATGAACGTCAATGATATTTAAAAAAATTCGCGCAGATTGGTGGAAAAAACTCCTAATGCAATTACCCTGACGGGAAATGAAGAAACCCAAAACAAAGTGGAAGTGTGGTTATAATCAAGTACTATGTATTTCAATCTATTTAATCAATCTGACATACCCAAAAAATATCGCGCCAATTTCATCCACCTATATTTCGATATTGCGTGGTTCGGCGTACTGAGCGGCACAGCCGTAAACTTTTTAAACGTCTACGCTACGCGCCTCGGCGCAAACGGTTTTCAAATCGGCTTGCTTGCGGCAATGTCCGCGGTGGTCAACCTCTTTCTTGCCATCCCCGCCGGGCGATGGATCGAAAAACGCAACACAGGCAAGGCAATCTTTTGGTCTTCGGTTTTGTTCCGCGTGGGATACGCGCTATGGATTCCGCTGCCCTGGCTGTTCGGCGCGCAAGGTCAAATTTGGGCGTTGATCGTCCTCGCATTCCTGATGGCAATTCCGCTTACGCCGCTTGGCGTTGGATTTAACGCGCTCTTCGCAGAAGCCGTCCCCGACCGATACCGCGCGCAAGTGGCAGGCACACGCAATATCACGTTCGCCATCGCATACATGGCAACTTCCTTCGGCGCAGGTTACATCCTCGACCAAATCCCATTCCCCATTGGATACCAAATCATCTTTGCGATTGGGACATTCGGCGCGGCAATGAGCAGTTACCACCTCTATCATGTGCAGCCATTGGAGAACGCGCCGCGCATCGCCCCCGTGCCTGATTCTGAATCCCAAACCAAATCCGCCGGCGGAATTAAATCGCTGCTGCGTCTCGATATCTGGCAGACGCCCTTTCGCAATATCATGCTGGTATTTCTCTTTTTCCATTTTTCGCATTACCTCCCAACGCCCATTTACCAGCTATATAACGTGCATGTGTTAAACCTGAACGACAGCCATATTGGAAATGGAACAGCGTTGTACTATCTTGCGGTATTGATTGGCTCGACCCAATTTAGGAATATCGCTCACCGGTATGGAAATAAAAAAGTAACAGGCTGGGGCGTTGCCGGCATGTCGTTTTATGTATTCATGCTTGCCGCGGCGGGCAATGTCTGGCAGTTTTACCTGCTGTCCTTCTTCGGCGGATTTCTATGGGCAATGGTCAACGGCGCGTATGCCAATTACCTGCTCGAAAACATCCCCGCGCATGACCGCCCCGCGCATCTTGCGTGGTACAACATCGTCCTCAACCTCGCTATTTTAGGCAGTTCCATTATTGGTCCAGCCATTGCAGAGGCGACGGGCTTGGTCAACGCGCTGCTTATCATTGGCGCAATCCGCGTGCTGGCAGGCTTCTCCATTTTGAAGTGGGGATGATAATTCATGCTAAAATTAAACCGTGACAGAAAACATTAAAGTAGTTGCCAATAATCGTAAAGCCAGCTTCGAGTATTTCCTGTTGGAAAAATTCGAAGCCGGGCTTGTCCTGCAAGGGTCAGAGATTAAATCCATCCGCGCGGGACAAATGAGCATTCAAGAAGCTTATGTGGATATTCCCAACGGGCAGGAAGCCTGGCTGGTTGAAGCGCACATCGCGCCATACGAACAGGCGGGAAAATATTTCAACCACGAGCCAAAACGCCGCCGTCGTTTGTTGTTACATAAGAAGCAAATCCGCGAAATGTGGAATGACATCCGCATCAAAGGGATGACGGTTGTGCCAACGCGCGTATATCTCAAAGACGGGCGCGCAAAAATCGAAATTGCGATTGCAAAGGGGAAGAAAGCCTACGATAAACGCGCTACCATTGCCAAACGCGACGACGCGCGAAATCAAGAACGAACATCGAGAGTGCGATAGTTGAAGAGTCGTTGGTCGGTTCTTGTGAATGCGAGACGAAGGTCAAAACGACAAGGAGACTAAATGCCCCCCTCAACCATTGGCGGAATCAACCTGTTACCTGAGCCAGAAAAGCGCGCCATCTATTCGCGTTACATCCCTGTCGCGCTTCTGGAAAAATACAACATCCCCCCGCTGACCTCAGCCGCCGGATACAACCTTCTGCAATTTCGCTTTGCATCCGGGTCAACCGATGTGGAAATGCGCCTGTACCATGAGAGCAGTTTCCCAGACCCGATTCTATACGCGCACCTGACCGATACAATGAACGGTCAAATCCACACGCTTTTATACATCCTCAACGACCCAAATTCTCCGCGCTTCAACGTGGACAAAATGCCAGATGGCTCTCCCACCCAGTTTGGAACGCTGCGCCGAAATATCCCCGCAGAGGAACAAGCCCTCGCGGCTGGACTCGCCCCCGGACAAGTGCGGCGCGGACTGCGTCTCCTCGGCGAAGCGATAGAAGCATTCGAGCAGTTTGTCATTGCGCTGGGACACGATATTTATTTCGTCGAGCCGCTGTATTATCATAATGCGGTCATCTTCGAACGGTATGGATTTTCATATCAAATGGGAAAACGCCTGATGGACAGCATTCACGCGGGATTTCATTCCACCGGCGACCTGTATCCGCTGCTGAATGGCGCAACCCCGTTTAGGCAATCGAGCGCGGCAAACAGCATCCGCAAACGTTCGTGGGCGATTCATGATGGAATTCTAGGCGAGCCGTTCACCAACGTCACGATGTATAAGCGCGTGGGAAAACATGCGGGCATCAACACCACCCCCGATTGTGAATGGTAATTACCAAAGCGCAATTTCAGACATCGAACGTCGTTTCAATGCGCGCACGTCGCACGACTCATCGAAACGCCCCTGCGCGTCTAAAACATATTCGAGCCATTCATAAGCCTTGAGGCAGTACGTATCGAAAGCAATGGCGCGGCGCAGCTGCTTTTCCGCTTCCGCAAGGTTTCCTTCAGAAGCAAGTACGCGCGCTTCTTCACTCAACGCCAGCGCCAGGCTGCTGACAGACTCCCAGCCATCCAGAGTATCAATCATAAAACACTCCTGAGGAACAAGTTCATGCAAATAAATTGTAGCCGAATTTTAATTGAAAAGTTAAACAAAAAAAGAGACTGTAAGGTCTCTTTTTTTGTAGTAGCGGGGGCAGGACTTGAACCTGCGACCTTCGGGTTATGCGTACCACTTCGACTTTCGCCGCCTGACTACGTCAGTTCGTGGTCTGGACTTTCCCTTCATCCTCAGCCTGACCTGTTAGGATGCTTGCCATCAAGTCTCTACACCTTCCCTGAAACTATCTCCAAGGCTTGGCTCGGGATTACCTTTACTAAAGGCTTCCCCGAATTTGACAAGTGATCACGAATGAGTTTCCTCATTCGCAGCCCTTTGCAGGATTGGGTTTTCCTGCGGTTGAGCCCGACGAGCTGCCACTGCTCCACCCCGCATCGAATAGCGAAATAGGATGTTACCAACGAAAGGTGAAAAAGTCAAGAAAAAAATAAGATTGGTTTGCTATCCTTCGCCGCTGTGTTCCGCATCGAAAACGTGGGAGTGGACATTTGCAATCCACTGTTTACCATCTTCGGTGACGCGGAGGTATTGCAAAGCGTCTTTAATATAAGGGCTGACGTTGTTCCAATAAAACGACGCGTAACTTTTACGCATATCGTTTGGGGCGTTATAGCCAAATTTGGAGTTCAAGCCAAGTTCATGGAATTCATAATATAAGGCGGGAGTTTTGCGTAAATAGTCCGGGTCGCCCAGTTGACCGATGAAGTCCGCCGCGCGAACCAGTCCGCCAAGCCCTTTGGTATCCTTGTAAAAATCATCGGGCGGGGACGGGAAGCGGGTCATTTCGATATAAGCAGCGACCAAATCAGCGTCGAGATATTTGCTCATGTCTTGCAGCAAGCCAGAGCCAAAACGTTCCCTGACAAACAATTTGCTGCGGTTCACATGATATGGAGTCAGCGCGACATCTGTTCCATCCGGGGAAATGTAAACCAACTCATCGCCTATCCCTGTGGCAAAGCGGTCTTTTTCGTCATGGCGGCACACGCCTTTGACATACCCGATATCATGGCACAAAACCGCAATCATGTAATGCATCCAATCGCGCGGAGAGACGCCGCCTTCGCGCAGGTGCTTCCCTTCGACGATTGCCTCGCCAGCCAGCGCGACCATAATCGTATGGTCTACGTCGTGATACAGCGCGTCTGAGTTGGCGATGTTTTCCAGCGCCAGCCTGCCACACCACGCAACAATACTTCCAAATACTGGGTCAATTTCGCCGTACGTGCGGTGATACCCCGTCCGCAATTGCTTGACAAACATATCAATAATGAGTTCCTGCCAGCTCAGCATCATGAGAAGCCTCCGGGGATAGTTGATAAAGTGGGAATCGGTAAATTGGTAAAGCGGAAGTTGGTCAACAAATTTAGATCAAGTGTATCAGAAAATACGGGAGCGGGTGATTTTAATATGAGTTTGGGAGTGTCTAATTTTGTGGGTTGCCTATTTTTTTTTACCACCGAGACACTGAAGCACGGAGAAAAACTTCAAAGAATCTCAGTGTCTCCGAGTCTCAGTGGTAAAAGATTTGTTCTAGCCCATTTTTTTAGACACTCCCATGAGTTTATTCGTAACTATTCAGCCAATCAACATTCCTTTGTAAAAACAGATACTAGAAGAAAACCTTTAGAGACTGTTTAATAACTCGGTTTAACCTTCTTGATTTATGCGCTA
>DZBA01000395.1 GCA_022729775.1 Anaerolinea thermophila
CGGTCAGACAGCGCGCATTGCCCTGTCTCGGATTCTTCTCCACCCATCCGCGCGCTTCATAGCGTTCAAGCAATGAGCGCGCTTCCCATTCCGACAATCCCCACCCCTGCAACAAGACAAGCGTCATTTTCCCGTTTGTCTCAGTCAGTGACCGCTGAACCAACAGCATTTCCTTCTCAGGCAATGGTGAAGCCGTAATTGTTTTTTTGGACACCAGCCATTCCGCTTCCTGCTCAGGCGTAACGAGATAAAACTGGATGGGCGTGTACACGTTCGTGCGCAGCACTCCGCGTCCTGCCTGTTTGCCAATCACCCACTTGCCCCATGTCCGCGAGCGGGTCACCACGTAACCGCTGTTCTCATCGATCATCGGCAGCGCGATCCGCGTTTGCAACATGTCATTCACTTCGGCGGGGATCACTTCCTTGTGCCACTCATGCCCCGCCATGATGATGTGCAATCCAAACTTGCGACCTTCACGCAGTAGCGCCGCCAATTCTTTGAACACGCGCTTGTCCTGCAATGGCGTTGAAGCCTCATCGATCGCGAACAGTACGCGCGGTAAAAATCGGGCTTGCCCCTGTCCCATCGCGTTATATGCGTCAATATCTGCGGGTGGAATTCCACCGGCGGCTGCCGCGCGAAACTGCGCCGCCCGATCATCCAATACGCCGCGTAAGGAAGACAGCAGTCCAAGCACTTGATCCGTCAAGCCAGCCACTGGGTGAGCAGCAATGCCATTCCACGCATCCGGATTGAATGTGTGCGCCTGCGAATCCGCCAAATATAGCGACCAGTCAAACGCGCGAGCCTGGTGCGCTACCAGTCTAAGGACGTTGCTCTTGCCCATCTCTTGGGCGGCACCGATGATGATGTTTTTTATCAACCGCGCCGGAAGCGTCACCTCGCCGCGTAATCCCATCCCAAAGCGAAATACATCCTGCGCGCCAAAATTGGAAAACTCAACTCGATTGGGCAGCGTCGGTGGATTGCCAAACAAGACGCAGTATCTCAGCCCGGTATGATTTGTCGTGATGACGCTGATCGCGCTCTTCGAGCCAAACGCGGATGACAACGCCGTTGAAAGTTGGTGCGCTACATTGGGATTTTCATAAGGCTCCAGTCGCCCGCCCAATGCCAGCGTATCCATCGCTGCCACCAACCACACGTTTCCGTTGTGAGTGGTCAGGATGTATTCGGTGGGCGGCATCATATTCAGGTTATTTACCATCACCTGCTGGATCACCTGCGCGGCAATGTCCGCATGTTTCGCAAAACGATTTAAGTCAGTCATCTCAAGTTACTCCTCTGCCAGTGTGGCTTCCGCCTCTTCGAGCACCGGCGATAAAGCCCTGGCATCATTGATGATCTTTACAGACGGCATGCCAGCCCCGTTACCAAACTCGGTTTTCATCATCGCCGGTGCATTCCGCGCGTAAGGGATGGGTAACGCAGAAATTGCCTCGGTGATCTGTACCCGGCGCGTCACATCGGATTGGTCTTGCGATGCTTCCTGAATGATGATCTCGCCATTTGGCTTTATCACCGCTGTGGGAGAAGGCAGCAAATCCAAACGCGTGATCGCCATACTGCCATCGGGTAGCTGACGCATCACGGTGGGCATCTTGCCGTGTTCATCACGGGTCACTATGCGGTTCTTCAAATATTCAAACAGCCCGCGTCCAATTAAAAACAAGGAGATAATCGTCAGCGTCCACGGCAGGACTGCGTCGGCAAAGTTTTTGGTGCTCTGTCGGTCACGCGCCAGTTCGACATTTTGAACTTCAGCCTCTTGAATACGGGCTTCGCGCTCAACTGCCTCAGCGGTCCAGATCGCCGATGTTGGCGCTTGTGCTGCCGTAGCCACTCCCGCTGTAGTTGTGGCTGCGCCTTGGGTTGCTTGCATGTATGAGGTGGCAGTGCCAACCGCCCAGGCTGTCTCCATCCCGTTATATGCCTGAGCCGTTGCTACGCCTGCTGTTGATGTTGCGTTCATCTTGCTTGCCTGCATGGTGGCATTGATCGACGCCTGATCAGCCTTGGCTTTCTCAACCTGCAGTGCCAATTCATTTGCCTGTTTGGTCAGCGAGTTATTTTGCTCTTGCGCAAGCAGCGTGCTGGAAAATTCCAACATGCTCATGGTGGGTGTGCCCTGCGGCAACGGTGAAATCTGCACCGCTACAGTTGGCGCTGCATAGTTTGCTGTATTCACGCTGCACGCCAGTGCAGACAATAACAAAGGAATAATGAAGACAAAGTTTCTTTTCATGGCAACGCCTATAACCTGATATCCAATTCGCTTTCTTCCTGATGACCTTCCTGCGATACCTGTACAGATGGACGCTCACCCTGTGGCAACCTTCCGCTCAAAGCCAGTAGCATCAAATCTTGCTTTGATAATTTTGGCGTGGATGAAGACCTCTGCCAGTTTGCATTAGGTCCGGGCTGCCAACGTCCTGATTGTGCATTGCGTTTCCACAAACTGTATGCTTTGCGCATCTCGTTGAACAACGCAAAGCCAAAACCGGCGAACACACTGCCAATCGCCAGTTTGAAAATCAAGCCCAGACCGCCTTCGATCCAACTGGCTGCCTGATGTCCAAATAGCAATTGTGTTTGTCCTTGCGCGACGGCGGGTGCGATCGGATCGGCGTTGCCTAACACAAAAGCAAAACCGATCACTGCCAATAGCAGCAACACGAAAAGTATGAGGGTTCCATCTGTTTTCATTTCTGCGCCTCGAAATATGGTTTGAGTACAATACTTGGATTTTTGGTCTTGTTAGGTGTGGGCATGGTGATCGCAAAAATAGCTCTGCCAGGCAGGAGCGGTTCGAGCGAAAAGCGAGCGAGCGCGATCATTTTGGTTTGCATGATTAGTTCCTTATTTCATAGACTCGTTTGATAAGCATGTTGATTCATACCTTTGCTGGATTCGCTTGTGTGCTCTCATATAGCCAGACTATCAGTGGACGAATCGTGAGTAATAACTCCGGCATAAGTAACTTCTGGTTGAAGAATTTGATCGTGCGCGGTAATTAGGTTTGCGGAATGCAAAAGGTTGTTTCTTTCATCCGCGTCGTCACCAAGATCCGCGGATGTCA
>DZBA01000396.1:0-1731 GCA_022729775.1 Anaerolinea thermophila
AGGAGAAACCATGGCTTTCCCAACTCGTTCAAAAATATCTCGGCGTGATTTTCTAAAACTTGGCGGTACGCTCGCGGCATCTTCGCTTATCGCCTCATGTGCGCCAAACCAGACCCCAACCGCCCCGCCATCTCAAATCGAGCCGCAAATTCCGCAAGCGCTTCCGCCGCAGGTGATGAATGTGACCGCGCCGCTGGCTGTGATCGCACTGAACCGCATGGGATTTGGTCCACGCCCTGGAGATTTTGAAACCTTCAACTCCCTCGGCGCAACAGACGAGGAACGCCTGCGGGCATACGTAGACCAGCAACTTAATCCCGACTCAATTGACGACAGCGAATTCGAATCCCGCTACAACGCCGCCGCATTTGAAACCCTGCATAAATCGCATGAACAACTTTACACGGATCATATTGCCAGCAATCCATACGACTCCAACGATGACGCCTATTGGGATTGGTACAGCAAACCCGCCTACGAGTTGGTGGACGCAACATTTTTGCGCGCCGTCTACAGCCGCAAGCAATTGGTGGAAGTCCTCGCGGATTTTTGGCACAATCATTTCAACATATATTTCTGGCAGGATGAAGGCGTGCCGCTGTTGGTCGCGTACAACCGCGACGTGTTACGCAAGCACATGCTCGGCAATTTCAGGCAGATGCTGGAAGCGGTCGCCCAGCATCCATCCATGTTGTATTACCTGAATCAAAATAACAGTTCCGATGCGGGACCGAATGAAAATTTCGCGCGCGAATTATTTGAACTGCACACTCTCGGCGCAGAAAATTATCTGGGCGTGCGTGACCCGAATTCGGTTGAGAAAGATGCGAGTGGAATTTCAATCGGCTATGTGGATAATGACGTTTACGAAGCGGCGCGCTGTCTCACCGGCTGGCGCATTGACGATGACCTCGGCGATTGGGAGGACGACGTCGAAAAAACCGGCAATTTCATTTACTACAAACCCTGGCATGACCGCTTCAACAAATTAGCGCTGGGGCGTTACATCCCCGCCGACCAGGAGGATTTAAAGGATGGGCGCGACGTGTTGGATTTGCTGGCATATCACCCAGGCACAGCGCGTCACATCGCCCGAAAACTTGCCCGCCGACTAATCAGCGATTCGCCATCTGATGCAGTAGTGCAGTCCGCCGCCGACACATTCCTCGCGTACAAAGACGCGCCCGACCAACTCAAGCGCGTGGTCGAAACGATTTTATTATCGCCCGAATTCAGCCAGACATTCGGCGCGAAAATCAAGCGTCCGCTCGAAGCCGCCATTTCCACCATGCGCGCGCTCAATGCAGATTTCACCAAAGTTCCCAGCGGCATCCCGTGGATGCTAAGCCTGATGGGGCAGGCGCTCTTTGAGCGGCGTTCACCAGACGGCTACGCAGACGTGAAGGAAGTCTGGGCGAACTCGATGTCCATTTTGTATCGCTGGAATTTTGCGGTGGGCATCGCTGAAAACTGGCTCGATGACGATGATCAGGGACGCACGATCCGCACCGATGTTTATTCGCAAACACCCGTAGAACTCCGTACCGCCGAAAGCCTCGCCAACTTCTGGATCAACCGCCTGCTTGGCAGAGCCATGTCTGACAGTGACCGCGCTGCGACTGTTGCTGTGATGGCACAGGAATACGGCGCGCAAGATCCGCTGCCTGATGACCATGTCCAATATGTTCTGCCCGCGATGGTGGAAGTGATTCTGATGAGCCCAGATTTTCA
>DZBA01000396.1:1831-3101 GCA_022729775.1 Anaerolinea thermophila
CAAATAATCCCCGCAGACAATTTTTACAAGGCTGTTCATACGCAATCGCATCCATGGCGGGCGCGCGCCTGACCAATTTATCTTTTGCGCAAGACAACAATCCATCGGACACATTGGTGGTTGTATTTTTACGCGGCGGCTGGGATGCGCTGAATGTCGTCCCACCGTTGCAAGGCGAGGATCGCGGCTTCTACGAGAAAGCCCGCCCCGATTTGCGTATCACAGACCTATTGCCGCTCAACGACCAATTTGGATTACACCCCGCGCTCGCCCCACTCCACGACCTGTACCAGTCCGGCGAAATGGGCATTATCCACGCTGTTGGTTTGGACCACGACACCCGCAGTCACTTTGACGCGCAGGAATTTATCGAGCTTGGCACACCTGGCTCAAAGAACACCACCTCAGGCTGGATTACACGTCACTTGCAAGCCACGGGTGTTTCATCCATTTTGCCCGTTGTATCCACATCGGGTCAGCCCACATCCCTGTTGAATTTTGTGCCAACCGTCAGCGTAAACACCCCGTCCGATTTTTCGCAATGGGGCAATGATCTGGTTGGGTCACAGCAAACGGCATTACGTCAAATGTATCAAGGCGGCAGTCTGCTGCATCAGGCGGGTGCGCGCACTTTGGATGCGCTGAACATCATCAGCCCGTTGGCGGAGAAAGAATATCAGCCGTCCAACGGCGCAACCTACAACGACGATGAACTGGGTCGGCAGTTGAAGACCATCGCGCAAATGATCAAACTGGATGCGGGTCTGCGCGTTGCCGCGGTGGACTTCGGCGGCTGGGATACGCATGAATATGAGACGGACGGCAATGGCGGTTATATCAGCGACCTGCTCAATCAACTCTCCGCTGGGCTCGCCAATTTCTACCTTGACCTTGACTCGGGCTACACCGACCATTTATCGGTGGTGGTCATCAGTGAGTTTGGGCGGCGCCTCGTGCAGAACGAATCCTACGGCACCGATCACGGACATGGCTCGGTCATGCTGACTCTCGGCGGCAACGTCAACGGCGGACAGGTCTTTGGCGCATGGCCAGGCTTGCACAATGATCAACTGTACGACCATGCCGATCTCGCAGTAACTACAGATTATCGTCAGGTATTAAGTGAGTTGCTCAGCAAACGGCTTGGGAATACGAATATCGAAAATATCTTCCCTGGCTTTTCAGGCAAATACAACCCACTGGGTATTTATCGGTAAAAGGGTGCGTTTCATTTCAGTTGAAACCACCGTCCCGACACTTGCGCCGCGCG
>DZBA01000397.1 GCA_022729775.1 Anaerolinea thermophila
TTATTTGCACGTATTCGGTATCACCGAAAAATCATACACCTTTGGGACAGGTGAGTGATAGGTGACATCTTCGAGCAAATCATACTCGCCGCCAAAATAGGAATTGAACACAAGGCGAAACGTATTGACAGGCGAAATGGTCGAGTACAGTTTATCGTTATTCTTCGGCAAATAATAGGCGTTGAGAATCCACGTGTGACGGTCTTTGGGTTGCAGCCAGGGACCGTGATCGCCCTGAATGATGATGACAGGCGGCGTGTCCGACTCGGCGAGCAGGGTATCAATGGCGCGCAACATTTTCTGGTTCAAAAAAGTCATTTGATCAGTGTATCCCTTTTTATATAAATTCGCTGGATACAATTTCTTTTCATTCCAAAAATCGGCGGGATGCGTAGGATTGCCTTGCGCGTCGAAAACAAAAGGCGGGTGCGGTGAGATGATATGGATGTACGCAAAGTGCGGTTCGCGCATCGCCGCAAGTTCGTCCATGCTATCAAACACAATATTAAAACGGTCGCGGAAAGTTTGCCCCATGATCGCATCAGGATCAACCCAGCCCCAATTTTTCAAATATCGCGCGAGCGTGGTGTCGAGAAATAATCCTTCAAACTCGGTCATGCCCGATGTCATGCGCGGCGGCTCGATGAACATATCCACATCGCGCAGTTCATTCCACGCGAAACCCGTCGCAAAGTTGACGGTCTTATATCCCATGCTTTCAAAGTTATAACGCGCTGCATTGTGCGCGAGCGAGTTCCACAAGGTGCGGCGTTTTGTGCTTTCGGGCGTGAATTCGTTGTCGAGGTCTTGCAGGTAACTCATGTTCAGCGACGAGGCAAGCGAAACATCGGTGCGGACATAATTGCTCTGACTGCAATCCGCGATGTAAAATCCGCGCGCTTGCAATTCCTTCAAAAACTCGCTGTTGTCATAGCCGTATGCTTTTTTAAGAAGATCAGCGCGCGCATACGAATCGAGGATGAAGTAATACACGTCAGGCGGATTTTGCGGCGCGCGCAGGTTGATTTGTATCGGGGCGTGATCTGCTCCCAAAGCGCTGGCGCGGCGCGGATTCATTCCCGCGATCAGATTCCACGTCACCATCAGGATCAGCGCGGCAGAGATGGTATTGATGATCGGCGCAGCGGAGATAAAATCGAGCGCGGGGCGAGTCGCCCAAAATAGCGCGAGCGCGAATAATATTCCCAAACCATAGATCAGCCACGCGGCGTAATCGGCATAATCTTTGAGCAAGTATATGTAAGCATGACCGAAGCCGAAGAATAATCCCAGCCAGAGCGCGGAGAGAAAGGCGGCTTTGTGTACGTATCGCAGGAATGCCCAAAGGATGAAATAGATCATCGCGCTGAAAAGCAGCGATGCAAAGATAGCGCGCGCGCCCGCGTCGCTTTGCACTTCGCCCAAATTGGATGAGAGCAAGGTCAACGCGGGGTAAATGCTGATGGCGAGTGGATACCACGGGATTGAGAAAAATTCCCTAACGCGCTTCATTTTTTCTTTTCATCAAAAAATCGGTGATGGCGAAATCGAGTTCTTCGTCAATATCCCATGCTTCGTCACGGGGGATGGGGAACATGAGCGGTTTGTCACCGATGCGGTGATTCTTGCGGATGAGGTTTTCGCGCGTGAACAAATACAGGCAGGAATTTTCTTCGTACACGGGGGGTAAATCCTGCGTTTGGAGAAGTTCAAGCGGATTATGGTTGATGGCGCTGCCGTCTTGAAAATACAGGCGCGTTTGCAGGCGCGTGACGGAGAAAAGCGAATCGTATTTTGGAAAGTCCGCGAGGAATTTTTGAATCCCGCGCGAGATGGTTTCCGATTTGAGCAGCGGGTTGGTGGAATGGGTCTGGAGATAAAAGTCCGCGTTTACCTGCGCCGTGTCGTGCATCAGGATGTGGTTCATCGGGATGTCGTCGGCGCGGAGATGTTCGGGGCGCGGGATCAATTTGACGGTTGGAAAGTTTTGGCGCACGCCGTCCATCACAGGCTCGGAGTCGGTATCCACCATGACGGTTTCGATTTCGGGGACGTTGAGCAGTGTTTCGAGTATGTGATGAAAGAGCGGTTTGCCCGCCAGCGGGCGGTAGTTTTTGCCTGGCACGCGCTGGCTGTGGTGACGCATGGGTACAAGGGCGGCTAGTTTCATGCGCCTATTTTATCTTAAGGGAATGCTTACAAAAGAGGGAGTGTCTAATTGTGTGGGCTTGCCTATATTTTTTTTACCACCGAGACACTGAAGCACGGAGAAAACCTTCAAAGAATCTCAGTGTCTCCGAGTCTCAGTAGTAAAAGATTTGTTCTAGCCCATCTTTTTAGCCACTCCCACAAAAGATTTAACCACAATAAGCCATTTGGTTTTTATCCGCTAATCTCCACGAATTTACGCTAGATTTCTTGCATAAGACACAAACGAAAAAAACTTTGCCACTGATTTCACGGATTGACACAGATTTGCTGGTTCTTTTTTGCATCTATCCGTGAAAATTTGTGTAATCTGTGGCTAAAAGCACTTTTGCAAGAGGTCTACTAATCTTTCTGAAAAAATTCGTGAGGATTAGCGCAGATTAGCGGATTCTTAAATAACCCAAGTTGCTACCCTTTGAAAAAATTTTTAACACAAAGGACACGACGGTCACGAAGGATATGAAAAAAGGTATTTCTCCCTCTTTGTGTACGTTGTGACCTTCGTGTTGAAAAAAAGATGCCTTTTGAGAAAAAAATTATCAAGGTGGCAACTTGAGTTAAATACAAGGCTGCGTTTTGGACGTTGAAGATTTCTAATGCGATTACCCTGCTGATTCCGCTGATTAGAAAAGAAAAATCTGCGTTTTTCTGCGCGCTTCGCGTCAGCGTCCCATTTTGGCGATGTGCCACAGATTTACACAGATTGACACGGATTGAAATAAAAAAATCGGTGAAGTTGGTGGCGGTAAGACTGCATTTAAACGTGGTTTATATTTTTCCGCCAATCTACGCGAATTTTCGCGAATAAAAGCCCAAGTTCGCGCGGATTTGTAATCATCAGATAAAGGGCGAACAAAACCTTTTACCACTGAGACACAGAGGCA
>DZBA01000398.1 GCA_022729775.1 Anaerolinea thermophila
GCGCATGGCCGGGCTTCCAACCCTTCGGCGGCTGGAAAGGCTCCGGCTCCAGCGGAAAAAACGCGGGCGGACATTATTACCTTCCGCTGTATATGCACGAACAAATTCGCACGCTGGTCAAAACTGCCAAGCCTGCAAAAACATCCTCAAAGAAGAAAGCAGTAAAAAAGGCTGCGAAGAAAAAGTAAACAAGCACGGGTCACGCTTCCCCATTAAGCGTGACCTATATTTAAGTTGCGGTAAAATACTCTCATGGAAAACAGCGACCCCGTTGAATTTCGCATTGGTATATTTTTCTACCTCATAAGCGCGGTAGCGCTCGTCCTCTTCATCGCGTCTGACTTTGCCGAAAAAGCCGAGTTTGATTATCTATTTGTCTCGCTTGTCTTGTTTGGCATCGGCTGGTTTTTTCGGCGCAAGATACCACCACCACAGCGCGTGGAGCGATTCATCTATGCAAAAAGATTTTTTGGCGACATGATAAAGAAAATACCGACAAAGAAAAAATAAAATGACCAAACTCATCACACTCTCTCAAGCGATTTCGGACTTTGTAAATGACGGCGATACCCTCTACGCCGCAGGATTCACGCACCTCATCCCCTTTGCAGCGGGACATGAAATCATCCGCCAGCGGAAAAAGAACCTGACCCTCGCGCGCGCCACCCCAGATTTGATTTACGACCAGATGGTCGCGGCGGGCTGCGCAAAGAAAGTCATCTTCTCATACATGGGAAACCCCGGCGTAGGCTCGCTGCGCATTGTCCGCACTGCCATTGAAAAAGGCGAACTGGAATGGGAAGAATATTCACACTTCGGGATGATTACGCGCTTACAAGCAGGCGCGTCTGGGTTGCCCTTCCTGCCGATGAATCAAACCGGCGCGGCGGACCTCGAAAAATCCAATCCGCAAATCAAACGCATCCCCGACCCGTATGGCGGAAAAGATGTGATTGTCGTCCCCGCATTGAATCCCGATGTTGCAATCGTTCATGTTCAGCGCGCCGATAAAAACGGAAACGCGCATTTATGGGGAATCATCGGCGAGCAAAAAGAAGCCGCGTTTGCCGCGAAGAAAGTCATCCTGACTGCCGAAGAAATCGTGGATGAGTCTGTCATCCGCTCCGACCCAAACCGCACCATGATCCCATCTAATATAGTGGACGCGGTTTGTCATGTCCCCTTTGCTTCGCACCCGTCCTACTCGCAAGGGTATTATGACCGCGATAACGAGTTTTATCTCGCGTGGGACAAAATCAGCGAAGCGAAAGAAAGCGTCGAAGCCTATTTGAATGAATGGGTATACGGCGTAAAAGACCGCGAAGAATATTATCAAAAGCTTGGCGCAAAAGTTCAAGACCGATTGAAGGTAGAAGCAAAGTACAGCGAGAGAATCAATTACGGGAAGTATTAGTGTGGATTAGCGGATGACTATCTCATATTTTGATTACAGCGGCACGGGCATCCCCTTGCATTTCCTGCACGCAAACGGCTACCCGCCAGAGTGTTACAAACCGCTGCTCGATCTTTTACAAACTCAATATCACGTCTTTGGAATGACACTGCGCCCCTTGTGGGAAAACGCGCGCGCGGAAGATTTGCAGGATTGGAAACCGCTCAGCGACGACCTGCTGCGCTTCCTCACCGCCCGCCAACTTGACCCCGTCATCGGAGTTGGTCATTCCGTTGGGGGCATCGTCACCCTGCGCGCGGCGCTGCTCGAACCGGATAAATTCCGCGCGTTGATTCTGCTCGACCCGGTTTTATTTGTCCCGTCATTCATCGCGCTGTGGAATTTCATCCGCGCAATTGGGCTGGGAAACAAACTGCATCCCAAAATTCAAGGCGCTCTGAAACGACGGCGCGACTTCGATAATTTGGATTTGGTTTTTCGCGGGTATCGTTCGCGCGACGTGTTCAAATATGTCAGCGATGAAAACCTGCGCGCATACATCGCCGGAATTGCCAAGCAAACGCCAGAAGGAAAATACACGCTGCGTTATTCGCCCGAATGGGAAGCGCAAATTTACCTGACCGGCGTGCGCGATTTTGACTTATGGCGCAACCTGCCAAAATTAAAAATTCCCACGCTCATCATTCGCGGCGCGGAAACAGATACCTTTCGCAAAGACGCGGCAAAATTAGTCGTCCAAAAAAATCCACAGATTCATATTCATACGCTCGCAAAAACCTCTCACATCCTGCCGCTCGAAAAACCGCAAGAAGTCTTTGAAAGCATAAACAAGTTTATCAAGGAGAACTCATGACCGAAGTAAATTATTCCCCCGCCGAGTTGATGATTGTCAACGCCGCGCGATTGATTAAAGATGGCGACGTTGTCTTTGTCGGCGTGGGACAACCCAACCTTGCTTGTAACCTCGCAAAACGCACACACGCCCCCAACCTTGTAATGATTTACGAAGCGGGAGTCATCGGCGCGGAACCGGCGCGGCTGCCGCTTTCCATCGGCGACCCGACACTGGTCAGCGGCGCGTTGTCTGTCGTCAGCATGTATGATATTTTTGCAAATTATCTCCAGCGCGGAAATGTGGATGTGGGCTTCATGGGCGGCGCGCAAATTGACAAGCATGGAAATATCAACGCAACGGTCATTGGCGGATACGAACATCCCAAAGTGCGTTTGCCCGGATCCGGCGGCTCGCAGGAAATTGCCGCATGGGCAAACCGCTGTTACATTATGACTCCGCACCAAAAACGCCGCTTTCCCGAAAAGGTGGAATTTATGACCTCGGCTGGATTCATCAGCGGAAAAGGCGCAAGAGAGGAAGCAGGTCTGCGCGGCAGCGGCATGGTGGCAGTCGTCACCGATATTGGAATGCTCGAACCGGATGAAAGCGGCGAAATGATTCTCACCGCGTTACACCCCGGCAAAACCATCGAGGACGCAAAAGCCAACACCGGCTGGGATTTGAAAATCGCGGCGCAGGTTAAAGTCACTGAGGCTGTCACCGAAAACGAACTAAGAATCCTGCGCGAAGAGCTCGACCCCACCGGCATTTATCTCAAGGGCGGCGGGTAATCTTGATATTGGAAAATGCAAAGAATAAAGATACAATAATGGTAGACTTCC
>DZBA01000399.1 GCA_022729775.1 Anaerolinea thermophila
TTAAAAAAGAACTCCGAGATTTGCTCCCGGAGTTTTTATTTTCTACGCGGACATTTGTTTCTTCATCGAATATTTCAGCGCAACGCGGTAGACTTCGGTGAGCCTTTCCGCGAGGGCTTTGGCTTCGGGGGCATTTTCGCCTTGCGATTCCATCTGCGTGACCAATCCGCTCAGGGCTTCGATAAATTGGTCGTTGATCATCGCGTCGTTGTCGCTCAACATTTTATTGAGCGCGGCGTCATCCGGCGCTTGCAGCAGCTGGTCAATGAAGGCAAATTCGGGCGGCGTGCTGGATTCTTGTAAAACTTGCACCACCTTTTGCAGTTTGCCGATGCGCGCGTAATCGTTTGTCTGCGAAGCCTGCTGCAACATCTGGTTGATGATTTCCACCATATCCTGCGTGAAGCCTTCGATGTTTTCGCGCGTGGCTTTTTCGACATCCTCTTGTTTGAGCAGGGATTCGATGAAGTCCTGCGCCTGTTTGAAACGCGCTTCGAGTTGCCTATCCACTTCGGCGACGAAGCCCAGCACCTTTTCACGAATCGATTCGAGGCGGGTCTTTTCTTCGCCGGAGGCTTTTTCGATTCTATCGCTCAACATTTGCAGGAATTGATAATCCATGCCGTTGCGGGCGAGGGAAACATAAGCGCGGATGCGAGACTCGCTGGGCGCGGCAATGACGAAGTCGAGCAGCGTTTCGCGCGTCAGGCTTTGACCGGCTTCTTGCAGGGTCTTGGTCGCGGCTTCCATATCGGCGACGGCTTCCTTCAATTTTTGCCCGAACTCGGTTTCATCCAAAAGCTGGCGCTGTAAGTCAATCAACGCGCGCGCGACTTGTTCCTGTCCGCTTTGCATGGCGCCCTGCGCGATCCTTCCAAACAGCGAGAAGAATTGCTCGTCAATGATTTTGGCGTTTTGCTTCAATATCTCCGAGCGGACTTCGGCGGTGGTGACTTGCATCAGGCGTTCGACCAATTGCACGCGCTCTTGCTGCGCTTTGAGCGATTCGGGCGAGATGCCATCCTTGCCCAAGATGGTTTCAAGCATGGATTCATAAGTCAGGTTGGCTTGCGCTTTGAACAGGTAGGCTTTGCGCTTTTCGGGCGGCAGGCGGTCTGTCACTTGTTTGATGTAGGGTCCGATGATTCTTTCCTGCTCCTGGATGGGCATTGCCAGCTCAGGCGGGAAAAAGGTCAGCAGCAATTCTTTTTCGTTGTCGTGATAAACGATGGGCGTCGCCAGCCTGCCTTCATATTTGCAGATGGGACAGCGCACATAGTTTGCCTGTCCGCTGAGCAGGCGGTGCTTGGCGGCAGGTTCTTGCGTCACGTCGAAGAGCTGCTCGACATTCGCAGGGATGGGTTGCTTACATTGGGGACATGCAATTTGAGTTTGGGGCATTTCGTTTTCCGATTTTTAATTTTGGATTTTCGGGAGCGTTTCTTGTGAAAATCAAGTTTGAATTTCCCACAGTTGGCAAGGTTTTGCGCGTGAAGTGAAAATTCAATCAATCGTTTATTTTACCATTTGACTATGGCGTTGTCGGTACTTTAAGGAAAAATCCCACCGCGTACCCAGCCAGCGCGCTGAGCGTGCCAATGACCATCATTTCGATTCCGCTGCGCAGGGGTTTGCCGACGGTCATGCGCGCCTTGTATGCGCCAATGCCAAACAAGACCAGCGCGGTGACGATCACAGATACCCACATGCTGACCGAAACGGGCAGGAACATAAACGGCGTGATGGGAATCAGCGACCCGATGATCGCGGACAGCCCGACAATCCACGCGGCGCGGAACGCGGTCTTGCGATCCACCGGCGAGAGCTGGTGTTCTTCCGCCATCATCACCGCCACCCAAACGTCTTGATTCTCGGTGATTGTTTCCACAATTTTTTCGAGCAGCTCGCCTTGAAATCCCTTGCGCGCGTAAATATCGCGGACTTCTTTGATCTCGAGCAGCGGCGCTTCGGCGATGTGACGATATTCGCGCTCGCGTTCGCTCTGGTATAAATCCGCGTCTGCGAGGGTGGTGGTAAATGCGACCGCGCCCATCGAGATGGATTCGGCGAAGGTGGTGGCAAGCCCCGCGACGAGTACCACGCGCGCGTCATTGGTCGCGGCGGCAATGCCCAGCGCGACACCCAGCACGTTGACAAGTCCGTCTTGCGCGCCGAGAATAAAATCGGAAAGTCCCGACGCGCGGCGATGCGGATCGGTCTGTGTGTGATGTAAAACTTCGTTGATGATTTGGTCGTGTAAGATTGGATCCATTTATGTATCATACAGTAATGGATTGCGATTGAGAATTGACAAATGTCATAATTTTTTTTCGCGGTAGGATAGCGTAATGACATACAAGGAAGGGTATAATTGGAAAAATAAAATATGCAGAAAAATGAATTTGAATGGGACGATGAAAAAGCGGAAAGCAACCTCAAAAAACATAAAGTTGGATTTGAGGAAGCGGCGACGATTTTCAACGACCCCAACATAACTACGATATCTGACCCTGACCACTCGGAAAAAGAAGAACGCTATATTTCCATTGGCAAATCTTTCATCATGCGTATACTGGCTGTTGTCCACACATATCGCAAAGAACGAATTCGTTTGATCAGCGCCCGAAAGGCAACCAAAGTCGAGAAAAAGAAATATGAAGACGACTAAGAAAAAGAAAAACGATGACATGCGCGTTGAATATGACTTCAGCAAAGCCGAGCGCGGAAAGTTTTATCGCCCGCTGGACAAAGGCTATACCGTTCATGTGACCAAAAAGGACGGAACGGTTGAGGTCAATCACTACATTCTGGCGGAAGGGACCATTTTACTTGCGCCTGACGTGCTGGAATATTTTCCCGATTCGGAGTCGGTCAATGAGGCTTTGCGTTCACTGATTCATCTAATGGGTAAAATGCCTGCGAAGAAGTACAGGCAAAGAAAAACAATGGCTTTACAAGTGGCGGAAAAACAGTAATCAGTGACCAGTAAAAAAAGGACTCGGCAAGTGGCTGAGTCCTTTTTGGTTTCTCAATTTGCATGTCACTGCGAGCCCTTCGGGCGAAGCAGTCTCCTCGAACGTGG
>DZBA01000400.1 GCA_022729775.1 Anaerolinea thermophila
GCGAAGGCTTCCGTTTCCTGCCATACTTTGTGCTTGCCGCATCCGCGATGGGTGATACAGGCGTTGGACCTGGACACGGCAAATTCGAGATCGCATCCATTCACGCGATCAATCCGCTGACGGGTGAGTCCCATGCCATTCTTGCAGAAGGGGATCGAGTTGTTAAACCAAAAGCCTTGCCGATCTCATGGAATGAAGCGCAAAACGCCGCGCAGTGTTATCCAGCCGAAGGCGATATCCGCGTCCGCTTTCTTTCGCCTACACGGTTGATCGACTCAGACGCGCTGGTCAAAGCCCCCGACTTTGGGATCTTGTTCCGCCGCTTACTGGAACGCATGGATGAATTGAGCAAACAGCATAACGGCGGCGAGCGGCGTTCCCCCGAAGAAGTGACGGAATTAAATCAACTCGCCGATCAAGTCAGACTGATCGAAGGGGATACCCAATGGATTGACCTGTGGGGTCCCTCTGGCAGGACTGGCAGGGATACGCCCATGAGTGGATTTGTCGGTCATGCCGTCTATCGTTCAAAGCATTGGGATAAGTTACTGCCTTTTCTTTTGTTGGGTCAAGGCGTGCAAGTCGGAAAGTTGACCGCAAAAGGAAATGGCGTCTTTCAAGTGGACTTGAAGGAAAAGAATGGGTATTGGATATGACATGTCGCTGCGAGCGTACTTTGCAAAGCAGCCTCCTCGTGGCAGGAGATTGCTTCGTCACAAAAAACACTTCTCGCAATGACATGAAATAAGGAGTTTATATGTCTATCGTTCAACATCTTGTCATAGATCAATATGGCGCGTTTCTCGGTAAGCACAGTGAACGGTTGATCGTCACCAAAGGTGAAGAGAAACTCGCACAAGCGCCACTCCTGCACCTTGAGTCGGTGGTCATTGCCAATCAAGGCGTCAGCCTGAGCGCCGAAGCGGTGCGCGAATGTACCGAGCGCGGCATTCCGATCTTCTTCATCAGCGGCACTGGCACAGCATACGCGAGTCTATATAGCGCGGGGTTGACTGGCACGGTCGCCACGCGCCGCGCGCAACTTCAGGCATTGAATACGATCAGCGGACTACAACTGGTCTTATCCTTTGGCATGGGCAAACTGCAAAACCAAGCCAACCTGCTCAAATATATGGCGAAGTACCGCAAAGAGACCGACCCGGCTTTGTATGAAGAACTACGCTTATGTTCGGATGAAATTCTCGATAACATGATCGAAATGGAGAAGGTCAAAGATTATCCAGAATTTCTGGAAGGCGCGGTCACAGTTAATGATCTGCGGCAAGAATTGATGGGCATGGAAGGACGCGCGGCGCAGCGTTATTGGAAAGCCGTTAAGCAAACTGTCCCTGAAAAATATAATTTCACAGGACGTACGGGACGCGGCGCGACCGACCCGATTAACTCGGCTTTGAATTACACATACGGGATTCTCTACGGTCAGGTGGAGCGCAGCCTGGTACTGGCAGGGCTTGATCCTTTCGCGGGTTTCCTGCACGTGGATCGTCCCGGCAAACCCAGCCTGACGCTCGACTTTATCGAAGAGTTTCGCCCGGTGGTTGTAGACCGCACCGTCTTTGGACTGGCAAATAAAAATGTCGCGTTTGACTTTGACGAGCATAACATGCTCACAAAGGAAACACGCCGCATGTTGGCGGACAAGATCAATGAACGCCTTGACGCCGAATCCGCTTTTGAAGGCAAGCGTCACCCGATCCGCGCCATCATTCAAATGCAGGCGCGGCATATTGCCACCTTCCTGCGCGGCGAACGTCTGACCTACGAACCGCTGGCGCTGGCTTGGTAAATGGCAGCCAAAGATCCCAACCTCCTGCTGGTTTACGATATTCCAAACGATCGGGCGCGGACAAAGATCGCGGATGCCTGCCTCGATTACGGTTTGGATCGGATTCAATTCAGCGCGTTTTTAGGCTGGCTGCTGCCCACGCAACAGGAAGAACTTTTTCTCAAGGTCAAGAAAATCCTCGGAAAAAAATCCGGCAACATCCAAATGTTCCCGGTCTGCGCGGAGGATTGGAAAAAGTGTAAGCGCATCGAACAAAAGAACGAGAAGGAAGATTTGGAAAACGAGAAAGGAAAATCCGATGAACCAGATTGAGATTGAAGCGCCATTCCGCGTCACCGATTTAAAACAATGGACGTATTGTCCGCGCGTGTTTTATTATCATCTATGCCTGCCTGAGGTCCGCCCTGTCACATATAAAATGCAAGCAGGCACAGAAGCGGGGCAGGCGGAGGAAGGACGCGAAACGCGCCGCAGTTTGAAATCGTATGGATTGAAGGAGGGACGCCGCGAGTTTGAAGTCGCGCTGCTTTCCTCGACCTTGGGGCTGCGCGGCAAACCGGATATGATCGTCTGGCTGGATGAAGCCCGCGAGGTAATTCCGGTGGATTATAAACTGTCGGACATTTTGGGAGACCACTTCAAATTACAGGTCACGGCATACGGCATGATGCTGGAAGAAGTATCAGGGTACAAGGCGAAACGCGGCTTCTTGTATTCCATTCCAAAGCGCAAAGCCGAAGAGGTCAAGATTGACCAGCGCGCGCGTGACAAACTACAGGCAGCGTTGCACGAAATGCACCGAATTCTCCGTTATGAATTGATGCCGGAACCAACGCCAAACCGGAATAAATGCCTGGCATGTGAGTTCCGCAGGTTTTGCAATGATGTTATATGACAAGGCTTCGCAAATCAGGCGTGTTTTTAAGCAAAATTCGATTTGCGGAAAAATCGAGGAAAGCGTGTAAAATGAATATGAAATTTACGCCGTTCAACCTTACAGGAAGCCTTTACAGCCTCGAAAAACGAAAAAACGAGTTTGAGATCGTCTTCTACTTTTAGAAAAATTGGGTCTTGCATCACCCTTCGATCCAACGTGGATACTGAAACAATCTGGTTTCTTCGCCCGTCGCGTTGTACCGTTTGCTTGCATCACCCTTCGATCCAACGTGGATACTGAAACTATTATACAACCTAACGCTAGGTTTGTCAAGGGTTTACTTGCATCACCCTTCGATCCAACGTGGATACTGAAACACTTTATGAAGT
>DZBA01000401.1 GCA_022729775.1 Anaerolinea thermophila
TCCGTCGAATCCGTGTAGTCCGTGTACCAAATCACGGCAAATCCCAGAGAACCCATATCTCACAAGCCATAGTACAATTAAATTATGTTTAACTCTGCTAAAATTCATGCGTTATGCTTTGATGTAGACGGAACGCTCAGCGACACAGACGATCTATACGCGCAGCAGGTCGCGCGATATTTTCCGCGTTTTCTTTTCAAAGACCCAGACCACGCCGCGCGCCATTTTGTCATGTGGATGGAAGCGCCGGGCAACGCCCTGCTTGGGCTGGCAGACCGTTTTGGCATGGACGACGAAATGGTCGCGGTGTTGCATTGGGTTTCGCGCCGCCGCAAACGGTCACAGCGCGGCTTTATGCTCATCCCCGGTGTAGATGAGCTGCTAAAACAACTGCATGGACGCTACCCAATGGCTGTGGTCAGCGCGCGAGATGAGCGCGGTACTATGGCATTTCTTGAACATTTTGGGCTGGTCAAATATTTCGATGTCGTCGTCACAGGGCTTTCCGCCGCGCATACCAAACCCTACCCCGACCCTGTTTTGCTCGCCGCGCAAAAAATGAACGTCCCGCCGGCAAATTGCTTGATGATTGGCGATACCACAGTAGATATCCGCGCGGGGAAGTCCGCTGGCGCGCAAACAGCAGGTGTGCTGTGCGGATTCGGAGAACGTCCCGAATTGGAAAGAATGGGCGCGGATATCATCCTCGAAGACACAACCAAATTGCTGGAAATTTTATAACGCTTATTCTGAAGATTATGGTTTATTCAAGGTTGCTTGACAAATCCGCGCCATGCTCCTTGGGGCGTGTCACCCTGAGTGAAACGAAGGGTCTCTACCCCAGCGGCAAGACTCTTCGCTCCGCTCAGAGTGACAAAAACCAGACCTTGAATAAGCCATGTTCCGAAGATGTACACATATACTGTAAAAAAAGAACCCGACCAAAAATCGGGTTCTTTTTTTACATATCTTTTTGTTATAAATAATCGCCTACGGAGTAGTGAAGGTATCCACCGCAGATTTTATGCTCGGACCAAAACCGAAGTAATCATACGCGACGACACACCAAGCATAATCTGTAGCGGGAAGAAGATTATATGTGACTTGATAAGAGTTTGAGGTAGTCACTACGCCTGTACCACCACAGGTTGTGGTAGTGCCTCGTGTCAGGTAAACGCGGTATTGCTTTGCGCCATAAACTGCGTCCCATTCTAAAAGTGGTTTTAAAGGATCAGCGCCACCGCCTGACGACAAGTTTTCAGGGGCGTAAATCGCCGTCTTGAAAGAGAATGCGGGAGTCCACGCACTGCACGTATCAGGCGCGGTTGAGCAAGTACGAACGCGCCAGTAATATCGCCGCATCGGGTCTAGCGGCGTTGTTGCGGGGTCAATCGTATAACTTGTAGTCAGTTCTCCAGCCGCGCCTACCGGCAAAATGGTAGATGTAACAGGGAATGTTGGATCATCTGAAATTTGAATTTCATAATCATCAAATGTCTGTCCTTTTGGCGTCATATCGTACGATGGCAGTTTCCACTTAAGCGTCGGCTCATATTCATTTGCAGCATTGGTCAACACCAAACTGGCAGTCGCAGGAGAGAGCAAGCCCGATGGCGCAAGAGGCGGAACGGATGTTGTAAATTTATCAGAAGCGCCAAAAAGACTCATGCCGTATGCGTTATAGGCATACACCTTTGCGTAAAGTTCTGTATCTGCGGGCAAGTCAGAAGTGGGGATATATTCATTTGCGTAGGTATATCCAAAACTAGCGAATACAGACCTGTCATCAGCCGAAGTATCGGTGCCCATTGTCTTATAGAAGACAATTTTATATCCGTTGTTGTCATAACCGGTGTACGCATTAATAATGGGGTCCCACTCAACCAAAGGACGCAAGGTTGCGGGTGTAGAGTCCATAACGGTTACATTTTGCGGGCGGTCAGGTGAGATATTAACTGAGAAGGGAGCAGACCAGTTGCTGTATTCGCCGTTGGCGTTAATTGCGCGCACGCGCCACCAATAGGTTGCCGCGCCGTATAACGGACCAAAGGCAGGGGGAGCGGCTGTGTCAAATTCCTCGTGCATCTGGAAATAAGACTCTTTATAATCATGCACGTCTTCAAAATTCTCCGCGTCACCATCATTTGTACCGTGCGGATGGATAATTTGCGGATACAACCCAAACAAAGTATCGTACAGAGGAATGGCGGATTTGCTGGTAAAACCGTCAGCCATCGGCAAAATCGGTTCGAGCGCAGTATCATTCGGTATCATAGGCAAAGCTGGGTCAGATGGTAATGGGTAGACAATGCCAGCCGGGTCTTGATAAGGCGCGACATTATTATCGTAAATATAGCCGGAGAAGCTGCTAAAGCGCGAGATCTCGAGTTCGTACTTTCCAAACGGCTCCCCGGAGGGTACAAGAGAATTCGTCCAATCAAACATGGGAGACGAGTCGTTTGTTAATGTTCCATCTAATGGCGAAAGCAGCGTAGGAGCGCTGGGCGGGTTTGCAGTTAAGAATATCTGAACATCAGACCACAGTCCCTTGCCCGTAGGCGCGTAAACCGAGTGATAAGGTTGAAGCCGCCAGCATAATATCTGGTTAGCAGGCAGGTTGGTAGTGGGCGTATATTCATCCTTGGACGCAGGCACGCTGACGTTTAATATCTTTGTCGCGAATGTGCTTTTACTAAAATCCGTCGGGTTACAGCTTCCTGATTCCACGCTTGCAACCTGCAAGACAAACGATTGCACATTGAGCAAACCAGGATCCCACTTGAAGGTTGGTCGTAATGTGAGCAGGTTGATATTATCGCCTGTGGCATATTCAACTGCATTAAACAGAATGCTTTTTGATGGACCGCCTGCGGGGCCCTCGAGTCCCGGCACATTACCAAACGTGGGGCCAGGGTCCATAGTAGCGCCATCCACAGCGCCTACAATACCCGTCCTGAAGTTAAGTGTAGTGGTGGAGAAACTATAGTCATCATTTGCTGCCACTGCCAAGACGCGCCAGTAATATGTTAAAGCCGAGCTAAGTTCATCAACAGCGGGAAGTTCAAA
>DZBA01000402.1 GCA_022729775.1 Anaerolinea thermophila
CCGCCAAGCAAACCCAAGTCCGCGCCAATTTTGGAATGCAAATTCAAATCAGGTGACCGCGTGAATCACGCTTCCTGGGGTGAAGGCATCGTGCAGGAAAGCAAGATACAAGATAACGATGAAATTGTGATTATAGAATTTAAATCGGTTGGGCTTAAACGTCTCGCGGCGAGTCTGGCAAATTTGACGATGATCTAGCCAAGACCATCACCCGCCAGACGAAGCACAACGCGCCTATTCACAAACATAAAGGACTCTTATGAAATCAGACATTGATAATTTAATGCAGGCAAAAAACCTGGATGCAATCATTGTGTTTGGCAATGCAGAACACAACCCGCCCATGCGATATTTAACCGGCGGCGGGCATGTCAGCCATGCGACCTTAATCAAAAAACGCGGCGAGCAGGCGATTCTTTTCTTTGGGGATATGGAGCGCGACGAGGCAGCCAAAAGCGGCTTGAAATTAATCCCATACAGCAAGTATGACCATGAAGCGCTCTTCAAAAAAGCGAACAAAGACGGTTTGTTGGCGGGCGCAATGCGCGCCGAGTTGATGTTCAAAGACGCGGGCGTTACCTCCGGGCGCGTGGGCGTCTATGGCACATACGACTTAAGCGCAATCTTTGGGATGCTCTCGCGCTTGCAAACATTATTGCCCGATGTGGAATTCTTTGGCGAGGCGCGCGAAGATTCCATTTTCATGTACGCCATGCAAACCAAAGACGAGGATGAAGTTACGCGGATTCGCAAGATGGGCGCGGTCACAACGGATGTGGTTCACAAGGTCGCGGAATTTCTCACCTCGCGCGATGTGCGCGAAGACGAAGTTCTCTTGAAGGAAGATGGCTCTCCCCTCACCGTAGGCGATGTCCACTCGAAGATTCGGCTGTGGGTCGCGGAGCATGGCGCGGAACTTCCGTCAGGGTTTATCTTTTCCATCGGACGTGACGCGGGCGTGCCGCATTCCGCCGGCAACCCGGCGGATTTCATCACGCTGGGCAAGACCATCGTCTTCGATATTTATCCCGCTGAATCGGGCGGCGGATATTATTATGACTTTACGCGCACATGGAGTTTGGGATATGCCACGCCCGAAGCGCAGGAACTTTACAATCAGGTCAAGGAAATTTACGACAAGCTCAGCGAGAATTTTGATTTGAACGCGCCCTTCCGCAATTATCAAAAGATGACTTGCGAATATTACGAATCGAAAGGGCATAAAACCCCGCTTAATACAAAAGCGCCCGTCGAGGGCTATGTCCACAGTTTGGGGCATGGCGTGGGACTCAACATTCACGAAAGACCGTTCAGCGGTTTGTTGATGGGCGATGACCATCGCCTCGCGCCGGGCGTGGTAGTCACATCTGAGCCTGGCTTGTATTATCCCGAAAAGGGCATGGGCTTCCGCATCGAAGATACGCTCTGGGTGCGTCCCGATGGGCGCATGGAAATTCTTGCAGAGTATCCTTATGATTTTGTATTGCCCATGAAGAAGTGGAAGAAAGACTGAATTGGGGCAGACTTAAAAAGTTTGCGTGACCGCAAATCCGCCAAACCAGAATCCCGAAGTAGTAAAAAGATTAAATCAAACAGAACCCGTCTTTGCAGACGGGTTCTGTTTACACATCACTTCTTATATGCGCGGATTTTCCGTTTGCGCTTTCACGTAACGCCTGATATTGGGCTATAATGCCGCAATGATTAAATTTCGGGTTGTGATAGATACCAACGTGCTATTTGAAGGTTTGACCAAACAAGGCGGCGCTTCCGGGCTGCTGATTGAAGCATGGCTGAATGGTTTATTTGAACCCTGTGTCTCAAATTCGCTGGCATATGAATATGCGGATGTGCTAACTCGAAAGTTATCTGTGAAACGCTGGAACGATATCAAGCCAGTTTTGGGCAAGTTATTGAGGATGTCTGAATTTACGGTGATTTATTTTTCATGGCGACCTTCATCTCCCGACCCAGGAGATGAGCATCTCATTGATTGCGCCATGAACGCAAACGCCACCCTCGTAACTTGGAACATGAAAGATTTTGAAAGAGCAAAGTCCTCATTAGGGCTAAACGCAGTCACCCCAACAGAGTTTATTATTATGCTGACAGAGGAAGAGGAGTAAACATGAGTCAATTAACTTTGAGGTTACCCAACACCCTTCGCCATCAACTGGAAGAATTGGCTGCAAGCGAATCCATTTCACTGAACCAATATATTATTTATGCTTTAACACGTCAGGTCACTTTGTCTTATACCGTACAGGCGCTTCCTGAACAGGCTCTTCCCGAACAGAGAACTGCTTACAACGCCTTACTGCAAAATCTTGGCGAAGCCAATTTTGAGCAGATTCAAAAAGTTTTGCATAACCGTGAAACTGCCGAGCCAGAGCGCGGATTAACTCCCAAAGTGGTGGAGAAGTTGAAAAAGCGCATGACGAAAAAGATATAAAAACAGAACCCGTCTTTGCAGACGGGTTCTGTTTACACATCACTTCTTATGCGCGGATTTTTATATCTCCACACTGATTTTCTTTCCCGGACCATCCAATTTCAACTTTAACAAGTTCAAAACATTCCTGCCCAGAATTATCCGATCTCCCCAATCATCAGCAACCAATACAGGAGCGGGTGGAAAATATTCCTTGCTATATCGCGTTTGCTGGGTCATCGCGCAACTCTTGGGCTGTAAATTTGAATCTCTTTCACACCGTCCGCTGGAATGACAAGCACGGAGGTTTTCCCGTATTTTTGCCGCACCCGTTTATAAAGCGCCGCCTCTTCTTTATCATGGTCAACAACTGACAAATCATGTATGGCAACAAACTCGCCTTTATATGTTGCGCGTTTACTTTCAGGTTGAGACAGCCACCATGTTTGTTCCCGTTCGATTTTTTTGCGGGCAGCGAGCGCGCGTTCGTGCTTAATGGCTGCGCGCAAATATTCCTCGACAGTCATTCCATGAGTTGTCGCTTCTGTTTGAATTTTATCCGCCAGGTCTGCTGAAATATTTAACGCAACCATACAAGCCTCTACTTCTTCTTATGCGCGGATTTTCCCTTTG
>DZBA01000403.1 GCA_022729775.1 Anaerolinea thermophila
AGAGCGTTAAGAAATCAAGGACGCGCGCCCGGCGACACGTGGCTGCAACACACCCATCTTGGATATAACTACCGCATTGACGAAATGTCCGCGGCGATGGGGACGAGTCAAATGTCGCGGCTGGGTGAAATCATGGCGAAGAGGGAAAAAGTCGCGGGCTGGTATCAATCGCGCTTGTCCAACATCGCGGGAATCGAAACGCCCTTCATCGAATCCTTTACGACAAAATCATCGTGGTTTGTGTACGTGATTCGCTTCGACAAAAAAATCAACCGCGACGAAATGGCAAAGCGACTCGACGCGCGCGGGCTTCCCGTCCGCCCGTATTTTTTGCCCATCCACTTGCAGCCCTACATGGCAGAGAAGTTCGGTTATAAAGAAGGCGACTTTCCCATCACAGAAGACCTGGGCAAACGCGGACTCGCCATTCCCTTTAGCGGCGTGATGACCGAAGAACAAGTGGAGTTGGTTTGCGAAGCCATCCGCGATGAGGTTGGTAAATGGTAGATTGGTGATTTGTAGGTTTTTCATTCTACATTCTTCATTCTACATTCCATATTCTGCATTTATGAACCACTTCCCCCCTCCCAAACGACTCGGCTTAATCATCAACGGCGTCATTCTACTTGCGCTGGGGATGATTGCTGTCGTATCGTTCATTAACCTCACGCGCGTCGAAGTCGGCTCGGTATTTCTCATCGCGCTGCTGACCCTGCTCGCGTCTTTTACGCCCATCCCATTTTTTATCTACCGCGCCTATTCGCTCTGGCGCGCCAATTATCACCTCGACCGCGACAGCCTTGCCATCAATTGGGGCTTGCGCGTCGAAGATATTCCGCTCAGCGACATTGAGTTTGTCCGCTCGGCAGATGATTTGACCGTGCCGCTTAAACTTCCCTCGCTGCCCATCCCCGGCGGAATACTCGGCGCGCGCCGACATCCCGATTTGGGCGTGGTGGAATTTCTCGCGTCGGACAGAAAAAAACTTTTGCTCATCGCAACCGCCAAGCGCGTGTTCGTCATCTCGCCTGAAAATCCCGTTGAGTTCACGCAGGTATTTGCGCGCGCCACCGAGCTGGGAAGTTTGACTCCCGCCGAATCGAAATCGGTGTACCCATCCTTCGTGGTGACTCAGGCGTGGCAAAGCGGACTCGCGCGTTACCTGTGGCTGACCGCGCTTTTTCTCAACATCGGGCTGTTCATTTGGGCAAGCGTCATCATCCCCACCACGCCGCAAGTCGCGCTTGGTCCGCAGTTCATCGGCAGCCAAATCGAAACCGTCCCCTCTTCGCAGTTGATTATTTTTCCGCTGGCGAGTCTGCTGCTTTCGGTCACAGGCTGGATTGCGGGCTTGTATTTCTACCGCTGGGAAAAAGAGCGCGCGCTGGCGTTCATCGTCTGGGGTTCAAGTATGCTGACAGGGTTGCTCTTCCTGCTGGCGGTGCTGTTTATTATTACCACTCCCGTTTGAGTTGAAAGGTTAACAAGTTTGCAGGTTTACAAGTTAACCTTCCAACCTTCTAACTTTCTGACTTTCCAACCTTCTCCCCCATGCAACTACTCCTCGGATTTCTTCTCGCCACCATCATTGCATACGCCGCCTATCGCGCGCGCAGTTTGAACAAAAGCGGAGCCATCGCCGCGACCTTCACAGGGACAATCATCTTCGGCGTTGGCGGATGGGCGTGGGCGATTCTGCTGCTCACATTCTTCATCACATCCTCTGGATTGAGCCGCGCCTTCAAAAAGCAGAAAAAAAATCTCGATGAAAAATTTTCAAAGGGACATGAACGCGACGCGGGACAAGTATTCGGCAACGGCGGAGTCGCGACCTTCTTCGCCGCGCTTTCCTACTTCTCCCCCGATTCGATTCTCCCCTGGGTGGGATTCGCCGCCGCGCTTGCCGCGGTCAACGCAGATACGTGGGCGACGGAACTCGGCGTGCTGAATCCACATCCGCCGCGCATGATTACCAATCCCGCGAAAGTTGTCGAGAAAGGCACGTCAGGCGGAGTGTCACTTTATGGGACGCTGGCTTCGCTGGCGGGCGCGGGGTTGATTGGGGTTCTCGCCGCAATTCTTATGCCTGTTGATTTACAAGTTACAAGTTACAGGTTACAGGCTGCAGGTTCGTCATTCTCCATTCTACATTCTGCATTCATCATTACGCTGGCTGGTTTGGCTGGCTCGCTCTTTGACTCTCTTCTCGGCGCAACGGTGCAAGCCATGTATTTTTGCCCCAAAGATAACAAGGAAACGGAAAAACATCCCCTGCACACCTGCGGCGCGGAGACGGTTCACATCCGCGGGTGGAAGTGGCTGGAGAATGATTGGGTCAACTTTGCATGCGGGGCGTTTGGGGCTGTGGTGGCGGTGGCGTTTTTTATATAAAAAAGTAGGACGGGATTAATCCCGTCCCACAATTACCCAACCCACGCCCATAACGCCCAGAATAAAATCATCACGATACCAATTCCGAAACGCGCGAGGAACGACCACCCCCAGCCCGTCATCCACGCGGTTGTGTTATCGAGCGCGAGATGTTTATCTTTAAGCCTGCGCCACTCCGCGAGGAAGAGTCCAATGGGGGAAGCGATCATGCCGATTAACGGGGTGAAGAACAAACTGACGACAATGCCCGCGATGAAGGACAAAATAATCGAACTCCAGGGGATGTCTTTATCGCGCATGTGTTTTGCGATGATGATATTGTCCACGATGTTGCCGCCGATCATCAACAGGGTGATGATGACAAAAATCAGCCAGCCCGCCCACCACATTTTTCCGACAAGCGCCATGATGATGGCGTAGACCAAAGTCCCAAGCCACATGACGGTCAAGCCGGGGAAGACGGGAATCATCAATCCCATCAGACCTGAAAGCAGGACAAGGAAAGTTAAGACTTCCAAGAATGTCTCTGCGAACAATTCCAAAGTGGAAGGGTCGGTCATGGCTTGATTACATCAATCCCGCCCATCCACGGGCGTAAAATTTCGGGGACAATAATCGAGCCATCGGCTTGCTGGTAATTTTCCATCACGGCGATCATCGTGCGCGGAAGTC
>DZBA01000070.1 GCA_022729775.1 Anaerolinea thermophila
TCTGTAAGTTTCCTGAGTAAACTTGTGTAAACAATTTATTTTGTCCGGTAGAGAACCAAATTCGTGTAAATTCGCGGATGTCAAGTTTCTTATGAAAAACCAACTCTTACTTTTGCAAGAAGTCAAATATAGTGTTAACCATTTATGGAGGTTATCTCAATGAAAAAGTTGTTCGAAAGATTTTCGCGCAGGACGTGGATTATTATCGGCGTAGCCGTTGCAATTTTAATTGTTGTAATTGCAATGACTATGGGAGGCAAGGAGGAATCCACGTACCAGACTGCGAAATTAGAGCGGGGCGATTTAGTCGCTAGTGTTGGCGCGACAGGAAGCGTGCGCGCCCAGCAAAGCGCCATCCTTGCCTGGCAAACCACCGGAAGAGTGGAAAAAGTCAACGCGCAAGTCGGCGATGTTGTAAAAAAAGACAGCATTCTGGCAAGTTTAGACAAGGGTTCATTAAACCAGAGCATCATCCTTGCCGAGGCAGACCTTGCCAGCGCGCAAAAAGCGTTGGACGAGCTGCTCAACTCTGACACCACGCGCGCGCAGGCATTACGCACCCTCGACGCGGCAGAAACCGAATATGACAAAGCGTATGATTACCGCTTGAGTCTGAACGGCAAAATCACCATCACAGAAACATATTGGAGCTTTGGTCAAGTCAAAGTCCGAAAATACAAAGGTTATGCCGATAAAGAAACCATTGCGGATGCTGATGAAAAACTCGCGCTGGCAGAATCAAAATTGAATGACGCGCGGCGCGCTGTCGAACGCGTCAAAAATGGCGCCGACCCGGCAGATGTCTCATCAGCAGAAGCGCGAGTCGCCGCCGCAGAATCAACCTTAAAAATGGCGCGCATCGAATCTCCCTTTGACGGCACTGTGACGCAGGCAACACCCGTCATTGGCGACCAAGTCGCAACGGGGGCAACTGCCTTCCGCGTGGATGATCTCTCCCACCTGCTTGTAGATTTGCAAGTCTCAGAAGTGGACATTAACCATGTCGCATTAGGACAAATTGCCACACTAACTTTTGACGCGATTCTCAATCAAGAATATCATGGCGAAGTGGTAAAGGTCGGGCAGGCAGGCGATACGTTGCAAGGCGTTGTAAACTTCACTGTAACGGTTGAATTGACAGACGCGGATGAAGCCGTCAAACCTGGCATGACCGCCGCTGTCAACGTAGTCATCGAAGAACAAACCGACCAGCTGCTTGTCCCCAACCGCGCCGTGCGTCTGGTAGATGGCGAGCGGGTAGTGTATCTATTGGTGGATAACCAGCCCAAATCTGTAAAAGTAAAGATTGGCACAACAGATGGGACGAACAGCGTACTGGTAGACGGCGACGTGAAAGAAGGCGACTTGATTATCTTAAATCCGCCTTCCAGAAACGGCGGACCGTTCGGAGGTTAAAGATGGACTGGGTGATCGAAGCCCGTAGTTTAGTAAAAACATACAAGATGGGCGAAATCGAAGTGAACGCCTTGCGCGGCGTATCATTTACCATCGAGCGCGGTGAAGTGATCTCGATTATGGGACCTTCAGGTTCAGGTAAATCCACCATGATGAACACGCTCGGCTGTTTAGACCGCCCCACTTCTGGTGAATATATTTTGGATGGCGAATCAGTTGGCGACATGGACGACGACCAGCTGGCAAGCGTCCGCAACCGCAAAGTAGGCTTTGTCTTTCAAAGCTTCAACCTGCTCTCGCGCCTGACCGCCGTCGGCAATGTGGAACTTCCGCTGCGTTACGCCGGCATGACAGAAGGAAGACGCGCGCGCGCGCAAGCCGCCCTCGAAGCGGTCGGGTTAAAAGACCGCATGAATCACCGCCCCTACGAACTCTCCGGCGGACAACAACAGCGCGTGGCGGTCGCGCGTTCCCTTGTCAACAACCCCGCCATCATCATGGCGGACGAACCCACCGGCAACCTCGACTCTAAAGTCGGCAGGGAAATCATGAACCTGCTGCTCAACTTGAATAAAGATCGCGGCACGACTTTAATCATCGTCACACATGACCCGAAGATCGCGGAACAAACCCAACGCGTCATTCGATTGCGCGATGGGGAAATAGACCCCGATTATGAAATCACTGGAATAATAAAAAGATGAGTATCGCACAAGCACTTCTCGAAGCGTTGGAGAGTTTGAACGGAAATAAAATGCGCTCCAGCTTAACCGTGCTGGGCATTGTCATCGGCGTTGCGGCGGTGATTGCCATGCTCGCGGTTGGAAATGGCGCGCAAGAATCCATCACCGGCTCAATCAGCAGCATCGGAACAAACCTGCTGTTTGTCTTTCGCGGCGGACCCGACCAAGCGCGTGGACCCGGCGGCAGAACACAGGGCGGCAGCGGCAACAATGACCGCCCGCTTACCTTAGCCGACGCAGAAGCCATAGCCGACCCCTTTGCCGCGCCTTCTGTTGCCGCAGTCGCGCCCATCATTCAAGGCAGCAACACCATCACATTTGGCGGCGAAAACACAACCACCAGCATTTCCGGCGTCACTGAAACATTCCAGGCAGTACGCAACATGGAAGTCGAAGAAGGCGAGTTCATCAACCAGGAGCACGAACTTGGGCGCATGTCTGTTGTTGTGCTTGGACCTGAAACCGCCGACAAATTATTTGGGCATCACGACGGCATAGTCGGTGAAACGGTGCGCATCGAAGGACAGCCCTTTCGCGTCATTGGCGTATTGGTCGCTAAAGGCGGCGGCTCGATGGGCAGCGAAGATGACGCCGCTTATGTGCCATTTACCACCGCGCAAGCGCGCCTGCTCAAACGCAACGCGCGCGACCAAGTGGATGTCATCTTCGCGCAGGCAACCAGCGCAGAGTCGGTCACACAAGCATCCGACGAAATATCCAACATCCTCAGGCAGCGCCACCGAACCCCAGTGGGCGAAGATGACTTCACGGTTTTCACGCAGGCAGATTTTCTGGAGACCTTTGAAACCATTACCGGCGTTCTCACCATCTTCCTCGGAGGCATCGCCGGCATTTCACTGCTCGTCGGCGGCATTGGCATCATGAACATCATGCTCGTCTCGGTGACGGAACGCACGCGCGAAATCGGTCTGCGAAAAGCGCTCGGCGCGCGCAAGCGCGACATCCTCCTGCAATTCCTGACCGAGTCCTCGCTCTTGAGCATGATCGGCGGCATCATCGGAATTATGTTTGGCTGGCTGATTGCGTTCATCGTAGGCAAGGTTGCCACCGCCACCGGCAACAACTTTACGCCCATCGTCGGCGCGGATGCCATCATTCTTTCGACCAGTTTCTCTGCCATCATTGGGTTGTTCTTTGGGATTTATCCCGCCAGCCGCGCGGCAAGCCTAGAGCCAGTGGAAGCGCTGCGTTACGAGTAGCATCATGGCAAAGAAAAGCCTGTATATTTTTATATTGATTGCTTTTTTGATTCCAGCCTGCGCGCAAGTAAAACTGGATTCAACCGCCGCGCCAGTTGCGGAACACACAGCATCACCCACGCCGACAAAAATCCGCGCCACGCAAACGCCCGTCCCCGCCGCAACGCAAACCGCCGCGCCATCCTCCACCCCTGCGCCCAGCGTGACCATCACCGCAGTCAAAGGAAACCTGTACATCCGCCGCGGACCGGACATGGCATACAATCCAATTAGCGTGTTATACAAAGACACAACGTTAGAAGCGCACGCGCGCGACGTGATGTCCACTTGGCTGCAAGTCACCATTCCCAAATCTGACAAAATGGGATGGGTCTCGCTGCAAACAGAATATTCGAAAGTGGAAGGCGATGTGGCTTCGCTGCCGCAGTTCAAAGTCACAGATTGGCCCGTCCCAAGTTATGTGGAAAATTGCACGCTTCACAAAATATATATCACACCCGGCAACATCTATATTGATTCTGCCATTTTCGAGCCGGAAAACTTAGCATGGGTATATCCCGGTCATTACCACGTATTCGATATTGACATGCCCGGCGACCCGGTCGAACTTGACCCTATTGAAACCAAAGAAGGCGCAACCATCATCATCCACGAAGATGGCGCGGGTGAATATCGCAAATGCCCAGAACAAAAATAGGAGAAACATCGTGTCTGAAAAATTAAACCAACTTAAAGAAATACTAGGTGAAATAGCGGATTTGCATTACGCCGTAGCGGTGTTGGATTGGGACCAACAAGTCAACATGCCGTCGCAAGGCGGCGACGCGCGCGGACAGCAAGTCTCCACGCTGACCAAAATCGCGCACCAAAAAGCAACATCGGATGAAGTAGGTCATCTCATTCAAGATTTGAAAAGCGAATTGACCGAATCTGATTCAGACGACGCCGCGTTGCTTCGAGTCGCCTCGCGCAATTATGACAAGGCAACCCGCGTGCCATCCTCCTTCGTCGCGGAACAAGCCATCATCACCACCAAAGCATTCGAAGCATGGGTTGAAGCAAAAGAAAAATCCGATTTTTCGATTTTTCAGCCACATCTCGAAAAAATGTTGGGACTGACGCAAAAGTACATCAGTTTCTTCCCGCCTGCCGACCACCCTTATGACATCCTGCTGGATGATTACGAGCCAGGCATGAAAACCGCCGAAGTGCGGGAAATCTTCGATAACCTGCGTCCGCAGCAAGTGGAATTAATCAAGGCAATTACTTCTGCTAAACAAGTCAAAGATGATTTTCTGCACAAAAAATATGACGAAAATAAAGTCTGGAAGTTCAGCGAAGTCATCATCAAAAAATTCGGGTATGACTTTAATCGCGGCAGGCAGGATAAAGCCCCGCACCCCTTCCAAACCACATTCAGCGTGAACGATACGCGCATCACCAACCGCTTCGAAGACGACAACCCGCTGGCGACGCTCTTCAGCGCGATGCACGAATCCGGGCATGGGATGTATGAGCAGGGCTGCAATCCTGAATTTGAACGCACCCCGCTTGCGGGCGGCACATCGCTTGCAATCCATGAATCACAATCTCGCATGTGGGAAAACCTTGTTGGGCGCTCACTGCCATTTTGGGAATACTTCCTCCCGCAATTGAAAAAATCCTTCCCGTCACAACTCGATGGCATCAGCGTAAAATCGTTTTATAAAGCCATCAACAAGGTCGAGCCATCGCTCATCCGCGTCAACGCCGATGAAGCGACCTATAACCTTCACGTCATGCTGCGGCTTGAATTGGAAATCGGCATGGTGGAAGGAAAAATTGCCGTCAAAGACCTGCCCGAAATTTGGAACGAAAAAATGAAAGAGTATCTAGGCATTTTGCCGCCCAACGACGCGCAAGGCGTCTTGCAAGATGTTCACTGGTCAAGCGGCTTGATGGGTTACTTCTCGACATACGCGCTTGGCAACATGGTCTCGGCGCAGTTATGGGAAAAAATCAACGCGGATATTCCCGACCTCGACGAGCAGATTCGCAAAGGCAAATTCGACGCGCTGCTCGGCTGGCTGCGCGGAAAGATTCACGTCTTCGGTCAAAAATATGAGCCGCAGGTAATTGTGCAAAGAGTGACCGGGTCAAAGATCGACTCGGCTGCGTATGTCCGCTATTTGACGAAAAAATACAGCGATATCTACGGGTTGTAATCCCGGTGAATCTACAGTATCGTCCCGAAGGTTTGGACAAAAGAAAAACCTTCGGGACGTTTTGCGTAAGATGAAAAACACATGAAACAAAAAAAGATTTTGCTCTTCCTGATATTAGGAATTTTATCCGCCTGTTCGCAGCGGACAGAACCCGCGCCTGCCCCTCTCTCACCTGACGAGCTTCCCACCATTGTTGCATTAACCGGTCAAGCCGCCTTTGCCACCGCCAACGCGCTGACGCCAAGCGCCACCCCAACCCTGCTCCCAACCGAAACGCCAACACCCGAGCCGACCTCCGCGCTGCCGACAGTGACGCCCACATTCGAACCGGGCTTTACCAAATTTGCAGACCTGCGGTTTGTTGCGCCGGGTCCCATGTCCAATTTGGCTTCGCCGATTCAACTCAAACTGCTGCTATCTTCCGGGAAGAGCAACCTTGTGCGAATAGACCTGCTTGGCGAAGAAGGGCGCACCCTATACAGCGAATTGATTCGCGTCAGTCATGATTCGCGCGGCGCATATCGTGAATTGGAAATCCCGTTTGAAATCCGCGCCGTATCTGAAAAAGGATATATCCGCTTGAGCAGCAAGGACGAATTCCGACGCCTGCAAAAATTGAACACCATGCCCATCCTTTTATATTCCATGGGCGCATCGGAAATAAACCTGCCCGGCAACATGATTTATGAGCGCGTGATGTTCGAAGGCTTGAAAGACGGCGCGGACGTATATAACGGAGAGATTGCGGTCAAAGGTCGCTACTGGCCCTTTAACACCCAGCCCGTGTTTCTTGACCTCACCCTCGAAAGCGGCAAAGTTATCACCTCGCGCTTGCTGCCCTTCAAAGGAATTGAGCCAGAATCATTTGAAACCACATTGCCCTACAAAGTGACAGAGCCAGCCAAAGCGCGCATCGTCATCCGACAGGATAATCCCGAGCTCCGCGTCGTGGATACAGATTTGAAAAATTATATTTACCTGTATTCGATTGAAGTTACATTAAATCCATGAGGAAAATATGAAAATCTTAATCGCAACAGATATGGAAGGAATCACCGGCGTCGCAACATGGAATCACGTCACGCCGGGACATGCGGAATATGAACGCTTTCGCAGACTCATGACACAGGATGTCAATGCCGCGATTCGCGGCGCGATGAAAGCCGGCGCGGATGAAGTCATCGTCACCGATGGGCATTGGAATGGCGGAAACATCTTAATCGAAGAACTCGACCCGCGCGCAAAATTAAACTCCGGCTCGCCTTCTCCGCTCTCCATGATGCAGGGAATTGACGCAAACACAAGCGGCGTTTTTTTCATCGGCTATCACGCGCGGCAAGGCTCGCAAAACGCGACTCTCGATCACACATGGTCAAGCGAGTGTGTAACAAATCTTTGGTTGAATGAAATGCTCGCGGGAGAATATACGCTAAACGCGGCGCTGGCTGGGCATTACAACGTCCCAATCTTAATGGCGTCCGGCGACCAAACCGCCTGCGCGCAAATGAAAGAACAACTTGGAGATATCGAATGCGCGATTGTCAAAAACGCCACCGGGCGTTTTTCTGCGGAGTGCCTCGCGCCCGAAGTCACATCCAAGTTGATAGAAGAAGCCGCGCAACGCGCTGTCAAACGGCTTGCGGAGAAAAACGCGCCGAAGCCCTTTATCATCACGCAGCCGGTCAAAATAACGCTTGAACTATTTTCATCAGACATGGCAGACAAAGCGGAAATCATCCCCAATATCACGCGCGACGGGCGCAAGTTATCCTGCGAGGCGAAAGACATGCCCAAAGCGTACGCGACATTCCGCGCGTTAATTGCGGCGGCAGGGTAACGCTACATAACAAAACAAAAAAGACTCCTGAATTCAGGAGTCTTTGATTATTACTTCCGTCCAAAGTCGGCAGGATTTTCACCCCACAAGTTTGTCTCCCATTTCAATACCTTATCTTCAGGCAATTCATTTTCTGCCAGCCAGTTTTCCGCGCTGCGGATCAACGCAAACAACACGGCATTTTTTTCGGAATGTTTAAGTTTGGTCTTGCATACGCCCGTCGCCACCCATGCAATCGCATTCTCCGAATCAGAGTAAATGGGGATGTGCATATTATGTTTGAATTGCCACGTCAACGCATGAACAATGGCAAGAAACTCCCCAATATTATTTGTCCCTTCTGAATAAGGACCCGCGCGGAAAATCTCCTCCCCTGTTTCTGTATTTACGCTGCGATATTCGAGCTTGCCCGGCGCGCCGCTGCACGCCGCATCCACGCATAAAGATGGAAGCAGCGGTTTGACACTTGCGAGCTTCCACTTCCCATGCGAAGAAGGCTTACCCTTGTAATCGTCATACTTTGCAAGGTAGGCGGCATCCGCTTCGGCTTCATTGTCAAAAGCCTTGAATTGCGCGCCAACAAATCCCTTCACTTGTTTTTCACATTCCGCCCATGTAGTGAAGATACCCGTCTTGCGTCCCTTCCAAACAACGTAGTATTTATGCTTTTGCATATTGCAATTTTACATCAAAAGATAAAACGCGAAAAATGTTTCCGCAAATACTTGACGGCGCACAAGATTTATTGTAAAATATGATTAATCAGATTAATCATATTTATATGTTAAGAGACCGCATCCCCCCCACCCTGTCTGAATTCATGCGCTACCTGGCTTCACACCCCGAAGCGGAGAGCGGGCTTCCCTCGCTTAACGAGCTCAGCCGCGAAATCGGCGTAAGCGTCGCTTCTTTGCGCGAGCAATTGGAAGTGGCGCGCGCCCTGGGCTTTGTGGATGTCCGCCCGCGAACGGGAATGCGCAGGCTGACATATTCCTTTACGCCAGCCATTCGCCAAAGCCTGGGATACGCCATTGCGTTCAACAATGAGCATTTCCACAAATTTTCTGATATGAGAAATCACCTCGAAGCAGCGTATTGGTATGAAGCGGTAAAAAAATTGACGCAGGAAGATAAGGAAGAGTTAAAGGCGATTCTTGCGCGCGCGCTGGAAAAAATTCGCGGCACGCCTGTGCAAGTTCCGCATGAAGAACATCGCAAACTACACATGTTAATTTACAGCCGGCTCGATAATCCCTTTGTAACGGGCATTCTTGAATCGTATTGGGAATCTTATGAAGCGGTCGGTTTGAATGTCTTTGCCGGCGGATATGAATATTTGCAGGAGGTGTGGCGGTATCATGAAAAAATGATTCAATCCATATGCAATAATAAATTCAAGGTTGGATATGAAGCGCTCGTAGAACATACCGACCTTTTGTATCATCGTCCATAATAATAATTTACGAGGAGTTCCATGAACAAGATAGTGAATGATTTTTCGATCACCGTTGGCACGAAGAACGGTTCAGGCAGTTCCACCGCCAACAACACCATTCTGCGTTCCATATTCAAGATGGGCATTCCCGTCTCAGGCAAGAACCTGTTCCCTTCCAACATTCAGGGCTTGCCAACGTGGTACACCATCCGCGTGAACAAGGATGGATTCGTTGCGCGGCGCGAAGAACACGATATTGTTATCGCGCTGAATCCCGATTCGTTTGCACGCGACCTCGCCTCAGTTCGCACCGGCGGCGCGTTTTTCTACGCGGATGACATCAAGCAGCCAGTTACCCGCGCAGATATTGCCGCCTATCCCATGCCGGTTAAGACCATTGTCAAAGCGGACGCAAACATCCCCGCTGAGTACCGCGATCTGGTTAGCAACATGGTTTATGTGGGCGTGCTTGCGCAGCTCATTAACATGGATATGGAAAAAGTACTTGCCGCGTTGACTTTCCATTTCAAAGGGAAACAAAAACCCATTGATATGAATTTTGGCGCAGTGAAAGCAGGCGCGGAATGGGCAAAAGCAAATCTCGAAAAGAAAGACCCCTTCTACCTTGAACCCATGCACAAGACCGATGGCTTGATCATGGCAGACGGCAACACAGCTGCCGCGCTTGGGACAATCTTCGGCGGCGTGCAGTTCGTCGGCTGGTATCCCATCACCCCCGCGACCTCCATCGCAGAAGGATTGAACGAGTACCTGCCACAGCTCCGCAAACGCGAAGACGGCAAACATACTTACGCGGTAGTACAAGCGGAAGATGAACTTGCCGCGCTTGGCATGTGCGTTGGCGCGGGCTGGGCTGGTTTGCGCGCAATGACTTCCACCTCGGGACCTGGCGTTTCGTTGATGACCGAATTCGCGGGACTTGCCTACTACGCTGAAATCCCCGTTGTGATTTGGAACGTGCAGCGCATTGGTCCAAGCACCGGTCTGCCTACGCGCACCACACAAGGCGACCTGACCTTCACCCACTTTATCGGTCACGGCGATTCAACCTCCATCATGATGCTGCCCGGCGATGTCTATGAATGTTTTGAATTTGGCTGGAAAGCGCTCGATGTCGCGGAAAGAATCCAAACCCCGGTGTTCGTCATGAGCGACCTTGATATGGGCATGAATCAATGGATGAGTAAACCATTCGAATATCCCGACACACCAATGGATCGCGGCAAAGTATTTACAGAAAAAGAATTGGAAGAAATCAAAGGAAATTGGGGACGCTATTTGGATGTGGACGGTGACGGCATTGGCTACCGCACCTTCCCCGGCAATAAACATCCAATGAGCTCATATTTTACGCGCGGCACCGGTCATGACCCCTATGCAAAGTACAGCGAGGAATCATCCGTTTATATAGAAAACATGCAGCGCTTAACCAGAAAACAAGAAACCGCCAAACAATATGTACCCGCGCCGGTCTTCCACAACACAAAGGGCGCAACTGTTGGCATCATTGCTTATGGATCAACCGAAGCGGCAATTTTGGAAGCGCAGTATCAACTTGAAAAGGAACATGGAATCAAAAGCGATTTCATGCGAATTCGCGCCACCCCCTTCACCAAGGAAGTGGATAAGTTCCTCGCAAAGTATGACCAAATCTTTGTCGTGGAAATGAACCGCGATGGGCAGATGAATCAAATTCTGTTGACTGAATATCCGCAATTTGCCGCCAACTTTAAATCCGTTGCGTATGGCGATGGCTTGCCTGCTTCGGCAAAATGGGTTCGTGAAGGGATTCTGGCAAAATACAAAAAGCCGGCGGCAAAGAAGGCTGTCAGCAAAAAAACAGCCCCCGCAAAAAAAGTCGCGCAGAAAAAAGCCGCGACCAAGTCGAAGGCAAAGAAAAAGTAACTCGTGGATAAATAGGAGCATAAAAAATGACAGAAGCTCTCCCAATGGCTGGCGGACACGCCGCCAACCCAAATATTAACGCTGCCGGTCTCACCAAAAACGATTATCGCGGCGCGCCCAGCACCTTATGTCTGGGATGCGGACATAACTCCATTGCCAACCAGATCATCGCGGCATTGTACGAAACCAGCACCGTGCCTGAACATATCGTAAAATTTAGCGGCATTGGCTGCTCATCCAAATCACCGACCTACTTCCTCAACCGCTCATTCGGCTTCAACGGCTTGCACGGACGTATGCCATCGGTCGCCACCGGCGCGCTGTTTGCCGACCATACATTGAAAGGCATCGGTGTTTCCGGCGACGGCGACTCAGCGAGCATTGGCATGGGGCAATTCAAACATGTCATGCGCCGCAATGTAAACATGGTTTACATTGTCGAAAACAACGGCGTGTATGGGCTTACCAAAGGTCAATTATCCGCCACTGCGGAGAAAGGCTTGCGCCTGAAGAAGCAAGGCGAAAACCCATACCTACCCATTGATATTTGCATGGAAGCGCTGACCTCCAATGCGACATTTGTGGCGCGTTCATTTGCCGGCAATGCCAAACAAGTGAAAGAATTGCTCAAAGCCGCGCTTGCCCACGATGGAATTGCGGTATTAGATATCATCAGCCCATGCGTGACATTCAACGACCAGGAAAACGCCTTCCATTCCTATAAATGGGCAAAAGACCATGAAGAGCCGCTGCACGAAATTTCATACATCGCGCCGCGCAACGAAATCGTGTTAGAGCGCGAAATGGTGGAGGGTGAAATCCGCGAAGTGAAAATGCACGACGAATCAACCATTGTGTTGAAGAATTTGGAAAAGGGTTATGACCCCACCGACCGCCATGAAGCCTTGCGCATCATGGAAGACGCGCGACAAAATAACTGGCTGATTACCGGCTTGCTCTATGTGGAAACCGACAAGCCAAACCTGATTTCCCAATACAATTTGGTGGATACGCCGCTCAATCGCCTGACCGAAGCGGACTTGCGCCCTGACCGTTCAATGATTGATAAAGTCAACGCGTTGATGTTCTAAACAAAGCCCGCCCGCATTTTGAAATTATAAGGACACGGAAATTCCGTGTCCTTATCTATTACAATCAACGCATGAAAAATCTCGAAGACGAAATTACCCTCGAATATATCCGCGCATCGGGACCGGGCGGGCAGAACGTGAACAAAGTATCCACTGCGGTTCAACTGCGCTTCGACGCGGCAAACTCCCCGTCCCTGGCAGAGGATGTAAAAGCGCGCTTGATAAAACTCGCGGGTAGAAAGCTCAGCGCGGATGGGGTGTTGATTCTCACCGCGAGCAGATTCCGCACACAGGAGAAAAATCGCGCGGATGCCATCAGCCGTTTTTATGAATTGATTCGCAAGGCGCATGAAAAGCCAAAAGCGCGTCACAAAACAAAACCGACGAAGGCATCCAAAGAAGAGAGACTGAAAGAGAAAAAGAGGCGCAGCGGGATCAAGAATCTCCGTCGCGGCGGTGATGGATATTGAGTGCAATGGAAAATGTGTAAGATGTATGACTTCAAATCGTTCCACCCAGCCTGCCATTTTTCAGTTGATATAATACATTTGATATAATACATCAATGTGGTACGCAGTCAGCCGCCAGTGCAAATGACTGTTTGAACTGGTACACTTACCATGCGCTAAATGTAGGGGAACGGTGTTGTACATTAAATGTGTGGCACTTTTACTGTTTTTGAACAGCCAACCACAAAAAACATTCTTATGGAGAAGATCATGTTA
>DZBA01000071.1 GCA_022729775.1 Anaerolinea thermophila
CTACATAGGTCGTCCACAGACTAGCCCCCTTGGTTGTATTATTTGCGCGCACACGCCAATAATAATCATCATTTGCAATTAAGTTGGCGGTGGGGGTGTATTGCAAGGGCGCGGTGGAAAGAATGGTCGTTGTTACAACCTTTGTGCTGAAATCCGGGTAGAGGGACAATTCAAACGTGTAGCTGGTCGCAACTGTATCAGTATCCGGCGCCCATTTGAATGTGGGACGCAAAGTCTTGGCGCCAGCCGTTAAAAGCGTAGACGGTAAGTCCGGGTATTCCACAACCAAACTGGCTGGGGCTGGGTCTGGCGCTTGCGTCCCCACACGGAAAGAGCCAACTGTCGACCAGGAAGACCAAGTGCCTGTTCCATAATCATCATTTGAGCGAACATGCCAGTAATAGGTCTTGTTGTACTCAAAGGTCGCGGCTGGAACATCAACAGACTCGGTAGGATGCAGCGGGTCACCAACAACAGACGGAGCAGCAGTACCATCTAAAAGGGGGAATTTAAATTTCCCATAATCAGTATGGGTGCTGGCAACGCTGGTTGTATCCACAAGATTATACTCAGAGATTTCCCATTCATAATCGGTGAGGGCTGCCGTGTTTGTTGGGGTGGCTTTAGACCACTTGAGCGTGACACCATCCACTGTGGCGTCAATGCCATCCAATGTCAAGATCCGGCTTGAAATAGGGGACTTTAGCCCCGGTCTGGAAGGGGCGCTCATCGGCGCCCAAGCCAAAGAAGCCAGCATCACTGCCAGCGCAAGAAATACATATTTAATAGATTTCATTACAAGTTTCTCCTTCGATATTGCCTGTCATGCAGGCTTCCATTCAAAATTCAAAAGGGGGGAAAAGGATAACCACACAAGACGTTCATAAAAAGCATAAAGCAGATTATGGTAAATGTCAATAGAAATGATGACTTTTTACATGGTTTTTACACAATATATCCAAACAAAATAATCAGTTTTACAACAACAGTCATTCGGCGCGTCAAAAATTTGGGACAAATTTCTGCCCCAACATTTATCTATGCTTCACTATATATGACGTTACATCAGCGAAAAAAGATGGCTCGATTTGGGTTTCTTGCAAAATTGTAAGCCATTTTACGTTCCACGCTAACCCATTTGGGCGTAAATTTACCACTAACATTACGAATGCTTGCGTTAGCGCGGGCGGCGTAAAGTATATGCTCGTTTTGAAGCACAAAACAACGCAAGGTTTTTGCGCGCTTATCACAAGTTCAGATGCAACGATTATGGTTTCATCTAACGCAATTTTACATCACAGTTTTTTACACAAGGAATAACCATGAACATAAAATTTTCAACCACACACAAAATTATCATATTTGCGGGGATGGTTATTCTCGCGTGTATTATCAGCGGCTGCGGAACAACACCCAATAACGCCCTACTTGGCGCCGCAGGTGTGGAAAATACAACAGCCACAGAAGTCGCCGCCACCGAAGCGCCCACTGCGGAACCCGTCCCGACAGAAATCCCCATCCCGCCCGCAACAGGTCACATCGTTTATGTTTCTGACCGCGATGGACAAATGAACCTGTACATGACTACCCCGGATGGAATCGAACAAACGCGGCTGACCGTTTCCAACTCCGAAGACATTATGCCGCGCGTTTCACCCGATGGAACGCGGATCGCTTTCGTCTCTACAGTGGATGACAACATGGATGTTTACGTTCTGGATATTGCCTCGCGCGCCATCAGCCGCATCACCGACGCCGCGCAAAAAGACACATCCCCCGCATGGTCAGCGGATGGAAGTATGCTCGCCTTTGTCTCCTTCCGCGATGAAAACTTCGAGATTTATGTCGCCAATGCGGACGGGTCGAATCAAACGCGCTTGACGGATGACCCCGCTGGCGACACATCCCCGGTCTGGTCGCCCACTGCAAACGAAATTGCCTTTGTCAGCAATCGCTTTGGCAATTCGGATATTTTCCTGCTCAACCTAAGCGGGGGCGTCTCTACTTTGACGACAAACCCCGCGCCCGACTCTGACCCAGCCTGGTCGCCAAACGGGAACTCGCTCGCATTCAAAACCGCAGCCGGGGGCGACCTCTCCAATATCTGCGTCATCGGGCGCGATGGGTTAAATCAAAACTGCCTGACTTATGGACCGTCTGAATATAGTTCGCCAGCCTGGTCGCCGGACGGGACTTCGCTTGCCGCAAACGCAAAACAAGTGAACGGATATGGCATCACTATATTCAACATCATAGATGGAACGACAACAGAATTATTCGCGCAAGGAATAGACCCGCGCGGCGCGCCGTTCTGGTCGCCAGAGGGAGCGCGGCTTGTCCTCCAAACACAAGTGGATGGAAACAATATGGAACTTTACACCGTGCTAATTCCCACCAATGAATTCACCCGCCTGACCACCACCCCAGCGTATGAAGGCGAGCCAGTCTGGGGTAGGCAATAAGAAAAAAGAGAAACGTCCCGAAGGTTTGAGAAACCTTCGGGACGTTTTGCATAAGGTGATATAAATTTATTTAAGCGGGGCTTCCATGCCTTTGGCGGGGACAGCTGCCTTATCCCAATAACCAGCAAAAGGTTCGAGCATCACTTTAGCGGCATCACTCTTGCCCATTTTATAGGGACCTGAGCCGCCATCGCCGCCGGTGAAACCAGCCGGGCTGCTGATAACAAAAGCGGGGTCGGTTAATTTTTTCAAGAAATCGGGGTCGGGGGTGTTCAAGTGAACGAGAACGGTAAAGTCATTGACTTTTTCCGCGCCATCATATTGTGATTTGGGCTTGCCATCTGATGTGGTCTCGCCTTTGAAGCCTTTGAAATTCTTGACCCACGCTTCGAATTTTCCAGAGCCGCGATTGGGATCCTTCGGGTCGAACCAGCGATTGAAGTTCGCAATGACAAGGTCGGCGTTCAACGTGGCGCCATCGTGGAAGGTCACGCCCGGGCGCAGGTTGAAGGTATATTCCAAGCCATCGTCAGAGACTTCGACAACTTCGGCAAGTGCGGGAGCAAGTTCGTCCTCTTTCATCGTCACCAAGCCTTCATACACATAAGACACAGCCGCGCGGACTTTCTCGCCAGATTCATTCGCCGGGTCAAGCGCGGTAGGGGTATTTCCGCCGGCTGTAGCAGGGGTCGCGGCGGGCTTGGGCGCCTCTTCCGCTGGAGCGCTGCTTCCGCCGCAAGCTGCAAGAATCATGCTTGCAATCAATAAAAAACTTAGCAATAGTAAACGGTTGTTCTTCATACTTTATCTCCTCTGAGTATCAATTGTTTGAATTTCCGCAAGTGCGGCGAATTACGACCAATTCAAGTATAATACCAATATGTCATCTTTGTCATCTCCCCATTTTCTAAAAGTTCAGGAAATCGAACCCGACTTGCGGGATTTACTCCCTGCGGAAACGTATGCGGAGTTATACATCTCGGATTGGGCAGACCAAACCATAAAAAGCGACGATGAGGACGCGAAAAAAGAAGCAGAAAAAGAAGATGGAAAAAAACTAAAACCTGTATTCGACCATCTTGTGCTTTTGCAAAAGGTACTGTCCGATTACACGTCTTCGCTGATTACGGAAAAGCGAACGGGCGATTCCCGGTTCCATTTCAACAAGCGCAATGGCGCGTTGATGTTTACCGACTTTGCGGGCTTTACCAAATTGATGGAAGCAAACTCCAGCAAGGGGAAAGAAGGCGCGGAAAACCTATTGAAGCTGTTGAACGAATACTTTACCGCCATGATAGAAACCATCACCATGTCAGGCGGAGAGCTATTAGAGTTCACCGGCGACGCGCTGCTGGTCTTGTTCCCCGCCCCGCTGGATGAAAAGACCCACGAAGCCGACTTGCAAAAAGCCGTATCCAAGGCAGTGCGCGCCGGGCTGCGTATGCAAAAGAAGATGCTAAAGAAGAATCAGGAAATAGAAGAGAATTGGCAAAAGAAACTAAAGGAAGAAGAAGAAAAAACGGGAAAAAAGATTGAAGGCGATCCCAAAGCGCTGATATTACAGATTCGCATTGGCATTCACGCCGGACATTTTTACTCCGCTGACATTGGCACACCGCGCCGCCGCGACCACGTTCTGCTCGGCAAGAACGTGCAAAATGCAAAACTAACTGAAAGCTATGGGGCAAACAACAAGGTCAATATTTCGCCGGACGCTTACCAATACGTCAGCGATAAATTTGAATTTACGCCAAATTCCTCCCATGAGGGTTATATGCTGGTAGAGGATAATCTCGAGGAAAAAGACGGCTACGAGATTATGGCAAAGACAAGCACGCGCCGGCTTGCCAGCACCATGCTGCTGGATAAAAGTTTTTCGAACACATACCTGCAAATTACAAACCTACTTAACGCAATTAGGGAATTGGCAAGCTTTATCCCGCTTCCTGTGCTTAATATGTTGGTGGAAAGCGCAGCCCGCCGCAAGGTTTCCGCTGAATTTCCCACGCCTACGATTATGTTCGTTAACTTCATCGGTCTGCCTGAAATGATAGACAAAGGCATTTACCAAGAAGAAAGTATTATCGCAACGTTCAACGAGGCATTCGCGCATTTGAACGCCTCTGTCGAAAAACGCGGCGGCGTTCTAAAAAAAGTGACCTACCACTTGACCGGGTCTGATATCGTCATTTATTTTGGCGTGCCAACCGCGCACACCAACGACCCGATGCGCGCCGCCTCTGCTGCGGTGGAAATCCGCGAAATCATACAAAGAATCAATAAAGAGAAGATTCCCAAGTTAAAAGAAGGTTGCGCGCCAGAAACCAACACGGAAGACGCGCCGCTCATTTACTGCAAAATCGGAATCAACGTAGGTCCCACCTTCGTCGCTGAAATCGGCGACCCGCGCGGCAGGCGCGAATTCAACGTGCTGGGAGATACAGTCAACACCACCGCGCGGTTGATGAGCAAAGCCGGCAAAAATGAGATTTACATTTCCGAATCTGTGATGGAACAGATTGAAGAAAAATATGAATGTCTGAATCTTGGCGAAATTTCCCTTAAAGGAAAAGGCGCGCCTGTGCCGATTTTTAAATTGGAAAAGAAAAAATCTAAAACAGTTGCATAAAAAAATAACGGGCTTGCGCCCGTTATTTTTTTATGAGCCTTCCGGATTTATATTTCCTTCCGGCTTGTTCTTCAATTTTTCATCCAATGCCGACCAGATGCCCGCCATGAGCGTGCTGCCTTCCCTGCGGCGCAAGTTGACCTTGTAAATGGCTTTCTCGCCATCGCCGATGCGAATCAGCCAATATTGCTCTGTCAACTCCGTCAGCGTGGATTGCAACTCCTCGCGCGAGAGGCGGTCTTTTTCCGGCATTCCATCCATAATCTCACACAAGCGCGGATAGCCTGCCTGTAGTTCGCGCAGCATAAGGCGCATAATCCTTCGCAAGGCGGGCGGCAACCCGGCAAGGTCAAGCGGCGTAATGCCGCCTTCTTTTTTCTTATCCTGTATTTCTTTATTTAGCCGATCAAAGACTCCTGCCATGGCATCCTCTCTCTGCCTCAATATAATTCAGGCATACTGATCGGCTCCGGCTGCGGCTCACATTCGCCGCACCAGATGACATTCGCAACCGCCAAACCTTTGGGGGTATTATTCGCGCCTACAAACATCGTCAAAAAAGTGGACATGGTCGCGGCGTGTTCCTTGCATACGAAACGTCCACAAAACGCGCAGGAAGCGCGCGCGTCTTCTTCACAATGCCAGCATTTCATAATTTATTTTCTCCTATTCCAACGAGAGGACAGCGCGCGCAACCTTGCGTAATTCCTGCGACCAGGGGTGGTCGGGATAGCGCAGGGAGAAAAGGTCGCTGCTGGCGTTATCGGCAATATCAAAAGAAAGCGGAAGCACGCCCGCCACCGGCGCGCCAAATTGCTCTTCGATGCCTTTTTTGATTTCAACCGGGTCATATTTCGGCAAGGCTTTGTTTACCATCAACAATAAATTGGGAACATCGAGACTGCGCGCAATATCCACTGTAACCGATGTGCCTTGCAAGTCCTGGTTATCAGGACGCAGGATGATGATTAGAATATCGGAGGTTGCAATCGAAAGCAAAGTCTCTTCATTCAAACCGGGATGCGTGTCAATAAACAGATAGTCAAGATCAAATTCCGTGATGGTCGTCTGCAAGCCTTCATTCAATTTATTGAAGTCAATTCCTTCTTTTAGAATTTGGCTGATATCGCGTCCTTTGATGCTGGATGGGAAAAGCCAGATATGCGCGTTTTTTAATTTGGAAAGCCCTTCTGCGCCGCCGACCAATTCATGAATGGGCAGCCCAATCTCGCGGATGGTTGCCTTGTCATGGAGAAAGTCATTCATGGTTTTGCCCATTTTGCTTTCATCCAATCCAAAAAGAACGTGGATGCCCGGCGATTGAATATCGGTATCTACAACGCCGACACGCTTGCCTGCCAGCGCGACCTGCGCTGCAAGGTTTGCAGTTGTATTCGATTTTCCCGTCCCACCGCGAAACGAATGAATGGAAACGATTTTCCCTGTGCTGCTCATGTAGCCTCCAATGGTTTATTTTTGTACTCGTTTTAACCGCAGGGTTTTTGCCTGCTCTTTAAGGTTGCTGTAAAATTCCGTGCTGGTAATTTCTTCGAATTCCTGTTTTCTGCGCGTCTGGTCAATTTCGAACGTTAATTTTTCCAGCTGTCGTTTTAACGTATCTTCGCGCTCTTTCACTTTTCGCACCATCGTAAAGAACGCGGAAAGCAGCTGCGCGGCTTTGCTGTCGTCATCACCGGCGGCGTTGACCAATGACTGCGACTGGTCAATAAAGGAATAATCGCCTTCCGCGATTTTTTGCGCCCAATCAATGGCACGTTCGATATAGGTTGTGGCAAAGCGCAAGCGGGTGGAATACTTACGGATGATTCCCAGCGCAACGTCGGGGCGGTGATCCAAAATATTCTCGAAGGTTGCGCGGCTCAGTTCAAGGACTTCCCCATCTTCGAGCGCCACCGCGCCCGCCGAGCGCGGACCGCGGTCCAGCAACGCCATCTCACCGATGGCTTCGCCGGGTCCGCATTTGTTAAGAATCAACTCATCGCCTTTGGAATCCACTGTGACAATTTTGAGCCAGCCCTCATGAATAAGGAAGAGCGAATCGCCGGGGTCGCCTTTGCGCATCAACACATCGCCTGCCGCGACCTTGCGCTTAGATGCATGCTGCGCGATGGCAGCCAGGGCTTCGTCAGAAAGTCCGCTGAAAATCGCGATGTTTTTTAATTGCTCAATTAATTCAACATCTGTTGTCATTTGTCCTCCTGTGAGGGCTTATCTTCCATTTTTGGACGCCGTTGAATGCGCGTCGTGGCACGGTCGAATAACCCGCCGCCTTTTTGACCGGTGTTGGATGATTCGATACGGGTGTTGATTTGATCCCATATTTTAATATCGTTGTCGAGATAAACGCTGCGCACATACATCATGCAATAAGAACCTACTTGCCTGCGTAACACGTCCATCTCCTTGCCCAAATCCGCGATGACTTCCGTCATCTCTTGTTTTTTACTTTCGCTTGGCGTGGTTTCCATCAACTTACGCTTGATGGCAATTTCAGCTTGCTTGCCGATGATTTCTTTTACAAGTTTAACCTTGGCTTCGCCAAATTCTTTTTTGATTGGTTCCAATACTTCATCGAGGTCATCAATATTGCGGACAACCTTCGCTTCGCTGCTTGTAACGCGGTCACCCATGCCGAGTTTTTCGCCCACCCATTGCTTTTGAATATTCATACCGCGCCGAATCACCTGCCAGATGACTGCAACGCCAAGAAGTCCATACCCGATGGCGATGAAAAGCGCAACGCCGGTGTTGACCATCGTATTGAAAAGAATGTGCATTCCCATCGAAAAGACATAACCGATAAGAATGACCACCCACCCGCGCCGGCTGGAATCTCCGCGACGATAGGCAAGCGCGGTTCCAATCACGCCACTGCCGGTTGCGTGGACAAGGTTGGTGGAAAACACGCGCGCCACAGCGACAAGCAAAGCCGCTTCAGAGTGACCGACGACATATTCGTAATTTTCGATGATAGCAAAACCAATACCCGCGCCAAAGCCATACAGCGCGCCATCCACAACATAGTTGAAGTCAGCGCGCTGCACAAGGTAAATCAAGATAAGCGCTTTTAGAAATTCCTCGACAATGGGTCCCGCAACGCGGATGACCGTCAAGCGCGGAAATAAACCGGAGTTGATCATGGCGGGGTTTATCTCAGCCGCCAGCATATACGCAATAACGCCCCAGACCATGACAACAATATTCACCCAGAATTTTCCCGTGCCAAACAGGTCAAAGCGGCGAATAAAATATAGAAATAGAAGGGGTACGATGAACGCAATCGCAAGCGCAATGTTAACTATCATGTAAGAATAATACCGTAACTACGAAACAGCTGCAAGACCAAAACAATTTCGTTTGGAATTTTATTCACAAACTGCAATTATTTCTCAGCCTTGTCCAAATCCTTGCTGATGTCGCGCTGAAAATCCCAGGTCAGGTAATCGAGATTGGATGGAAGCGACAACTCCAGCGTGTACAGGTATTGCATCTCCAGCATCAGTTTGCGCGGACGACATTCCAGTAAATGACCGCCGCTGCTGCGATCCATCGTCAGGTAATGAAGATGCACGCCCGGCACATTCAACGACGGCACAAACGGCGGCGTGTAGAATCCAATCATCGTGCCTTTGGTGTTCGTAAATTCAAAGGTCGGCTGCTCGGCTGCCACCTCTACCAGCGGACGGTAATTTTCCTGCTTCGGAACAGAGCGCGTCTTCACATACGCAAACTCGCCTTCGATGCGAAACGCGTAGAATAAATTAGGCGAAGGCATCAGGTCTTTCATCCAGTTCATAAATTCTTCATGCGAAAGTTCCTGATTCAAAGTCTCTTCGGTGGCAGGCTGAAAAAATGTCACGCACGAAAAAGGCGTGCAAGCGGTTTCATCGGTGATTTGATTGACCTTGCCATCGGAACTGACGCGATAAATCAAACCGTCCATCATCACCATTTCGCCATCGAGGTCATTGAATGTGCCAAGCCCAAAATCGCCGTGCTTTTTGAGTTCAGAGAAGGGAATATTCTGCTCATAAATTCCTTCGACCAAGGCGTTGACCGGCGCGCACAGATAAATTTTGTTATCGGCTTTTCGCTTTCGCATTCTGCGTACAGTTGTGCCTTCCATTGTGTTTCTCCTTATTTGCTTCTAACCATAACTTGGCGTATCGCCAATGATTTCCCAGCCGCGCTGCAATGCCAGCGCTTTCAACCTCGGTTCGGGATACACCGCCACCGGATGATCGGCATGTTCGAGCAGGGGTGCGTCTTGAATCGTATCACCATACGCGAAGTCCACGCGATCCACGCCCAGATGACTCAACACCCGCGCGATTTTTTTCTCATCCGAGACCAGTTCCCCCACAATCTGAAACCTGCCGCGCGTGATTTCCGTCGGCGTCCCAATGGATTCCGCGCCGATGCGTTTTGCAAACGGCTCGATGAACGGCTCCATCATGCTGCTGGCGATGTAGACCTTCGCGCCTTTTGCGCGATGCTCGACGAGCCGCGCGATGACATCTTCGCGGCGCTTGAGCCAGAGATTTTTTTCGGTGATCCACTCTGCCGCGTGGCTGATTTTTTGCGGCGTGGCGTCCTTGATATATGAAAGGCTCTTCACTGTAATATCCTGTCCCCATTTTTGCCAGTCAATCAAACCGCGCTTGGCAAGCAAATACGATGGCATGGCGGCAGCCAAATGCCAGGTTGCGCGGGCTTTGCTCTGGTTATGCTTGACCCAATCCACCAAGCCCAGAAAAGGCGAGCCGGTGGTTAACGTTCCCATCATGTCTGAAACAACAATCATCACATCTCCTTTTTATGGCTCTCCCATAATTAACGGGAAAGAGCCTTAACACGACACTTGCACCGCACTGCATTTGGTGCAGTGCAGGTGAGGTCACAAAGTACACAAAGGGGAAAAAAGCGGATAATTTTACGGGCGTTTTCCTTCGTGACCTTCGTGTACTTTGTGTTTGAAAATGGTTTTCCCGTTAAAAACGGTAGAACCTTTTTTACGCATTACTTGATATTCTTTTCTTCCGCCTGTCTGCATGAATCAGCCGCGCAAGGCTTCAACTCCGCGAGCCATGATTCCAAGCGCGCGCGCGTATCCGCATCGAGGTTCGCGGCGAGGTTATCCAGCTGATAAGGGTCGTTGACCAAGTCATAATATTCCCTTTCGCCGTTCTCATATTCAACGTAGACAAAATCATCAGCGCGGATTCCGCGAAACGCCCCGCCCTCCACCTTGCTGAGATAATCGTCGAAAATATTATCAGGGTCTTCGTGGATGTCGGGGTCTTCCACCATTGGGGCTTCATCACCAGACGTTTTCAGCGACACATTTTGTACGCCCGGAACTTTGGCAACTTCGATATATCCCAATTCGATTAACAGCGCATTGCGCCATTTGGGAACAGAGCCGCCCGTCAACAGCGGAAGCAGCGAGCGCCCATCCGCAATTTTAGACGCGGAAACGCCCGCCATTTCCGCCACTGTCAGCGCGATGTCAATGTTCGCGGCGAGCTGCGTCACTTCAGATTTGGGCGCGATGCCCGGTCCGCGCACAACAAATGGGACATGTATATCCTCTTCGTAGGGCATCCCCTTGCCGGAAGGCAGACCGTGTTCGCCCATATGAAATCCGTTATCGGATGTAAAGATGATATAGGTGTTTTCCAATTGCCCGGTTTGTTCGAGCGCGTCCACAATGTCTTTTACCATTTCATCCACAGCCTGCAAGGATTGTACGCGCTGAATATAAAGCGACTGCGCGTCGCCCGCGTCGAACTCATCACCGCTTGCGCTGCCCACCAAAGATTGGATGATGGCGGGTTTATCGCTTGTATCTTCGGTAATGGATGGTTTCTGCGGATATTCCACATCTAAAAATATTTCTTTATGCCGCCGCGCCGGTGTGCTGGGACCATGCGGCGCATACACAGAGGCGAACAAAAAAAACGGCGCGTCATCCTTCGCGCTCGCGTGGATGAAATCCAACGACATTTGACGGATGACATCGGTGCTGTATTCTTCGGTTGCCTTTCCATATTCTGTATATTGACCGTTGTTATTCATCTTGTAGTCATAATAAAAATTCAGGTGACCTTTTTCATACAGAAAGGAATGCCAGTCTGTCCAGCCGGGCGGAATGTGATCCCTGCCCGCGTCTATCGGATACAAGTTCAAATATTTTCCAAGCAGCGAGGTTTTATATCCCGCGTCATTCAACCAGACCGCCAGCGTATCTGCTTCCTTGCCTTGTTTGAAAAATCCGCGAAAGCCGGGGAAGTTTTCCATCACATCGGTATTATGCGGATATTGTCCGCGCAGAATCGTCGCGCGCGATGGGCAGCAAATGGACGCAGTAGCAAAGTAATTCGTCAGGGTCGCGCCCTGCTCCACAATCAAGTGATTTACATTTTCCATGTAAGGCAGCAGGCTCATATCCATGTCATCTGTGAGGATGATGACAATGTTGGGCGCGTCTTTGCGCGAGAAAACTCCGCGCATCCCCACGCATGAGACAAGAAAACTCCCAATCAAAAAAATGGAAATTACCCTGCCAAAAATATTTCGTCTCATCAAATCTCCTATTGCGCGGTGTTGCCGCCATCCACCAAAAGCAGGTGTCCTGTGACAAAGGTAGAATCACCCGAAGCCAAAAACAAAACCGCGCTGGCAATTTCTTCGGGCTTGCCAAAACGTCCCATCGGAATATACTCGCTCGACTCTTTCATCGCTTCTTCCTTTGTTACCGCGCCAGAGCCTTCGAAATAGCCCTTCTCAGTCCAGCGGTCAACGAAGGTATCGCCGGGGCAAACCGCATTCACGCGGATGCCCTCGCGCGCGTAATCAATCGCCATTGCCTTTGTCATCATGCCCACCGCGCCTTTGCTCATAATATACGGAAAGGCGTTCTTCCCCGCCACCACCGACCAATCTGAACCGTTGTTGACGATGACGCCCCTGCCTTGCTTTTTCATCTGCGGAATGACAATCTTGCACATCCGCCATACTGCGGTGACGTTGATATTCAGCGTGTCATTCCAAATTTCTTCGGAGGTGGTATCGGCGGTTCCGCTGGTGACAATGCCCGCGTTGTTGAACAAAATATCAATGCGACCAAATTCCGCGAGCGCGATATCCACCACGCGCTGACAATCCTCCGCGCGGGTATGGTCAGCCTCCACAAACACGCAGCGGACTCCCTTCGCTTTACATTCGGCTTCCACAGTTTTTCCCAGATCGCTTCTTCTCCCCGTAATCACCAGCGACGCGCCTTCTTCCGCAAATAAGCGCGCCGTTGCTTTTCCAATTCCGCTTGTGCCACCGGTGATGATGGCTACTTTATCTTTTAATTTCATGGTATCTCCTTTTATCTTCGCTGCCTGATTGTATACCAGATTCCTATGGGTTTCTTGAAAATTGAAGCCTATCAACCTTGACAAAATTAATGGGGGGGGGTA